>NZ_JBSFMS010000137.1:0-18860 GCF_053599675.1 Streptomyces sp. NPDC000880
AATCCCCCATACCTAGGTCTGTGAGGGGAGTACCGACGTGTGCACTCCCGATCTGGGCGGCATCACCCGCCCCGCCGGGGGGCTGCGGCGCAGCCCCCTACGGCACCTCGACCCACACGCCTTCGGACGGAGTTTCCTCGTCGTCCGTCACAAAGAGCATGTACCAGCCGGACGGCACCAGCGCCCGGTTCCCCGGCACAGCGACCTGGAAGCCGTCCGCCGTCCTCTTCATGCCGAGCGCGATGGAGCGCTGATCGATGTCGGTGACATGCGTGACGGCGCTGGGCCGCAGCAGCTTGGCCGACTTCACCGGGCCGCCCGTCTTCACCTTGAACGTGCCGCTCTCTCCGCGCTCGATCGACTTCGGGCCGCCGCTCACCTCGGGCCTGGAGTCCCGGTAGCGATAGGGCGGGGTGTAGATCTCGATGCGCTGCTCGAAGACGCCCGGCTTGGTGTTGTCCTTGTCCGCGAACAGCGAGTCCGAGCCGAAGATCATGACGCGGCCGTCCGGGAGCAGCAGCGAGCCCGAGTGGTAGTTGCGTCCCACCTGGGGGTCGGCGACCCGCTTGTACGTGCCTGACTTCGGGTCGTACGTACGCGCCTGGAGGACGTTGGAGCCGCCGCGCCCCCGGTAGTCCGACGAACCGCCGGTGACCAGGACGGAGTCGTCCGGCAGCAGCGAAGCGCTCGGATAGCGGGTGCCTTTCTCCAGCGAAGCGCCGTCCCTGAAGCGGGGGTTGTTCTCCTTGAGGTCCACCAGACGGGACTTCTCGCTGGACTTCTCGGACTCGCCGACCCCGCCGCCGCCGATGACCATGAACCGCTGGTCCTGGGCGGGCGGCAGCATGACCGTCGCGGAGGTCTCCATCCTGTCGGGGTCGCTCAGCCCGGGGATCTTGTCGAACTCGTTCGTCGTCAGGTCCCAGACGCCCGGCTCACGGCCTACGTCGGCCGGGCCGTATCCGGCGTTGGAGCCGGAGTAGAAGAGCTTGCCGTTGTCCATCAGGAAGATCGCCGGGTAGGTGGGGAACTTCCTGATGATCCCGGTGTACTTCCAGGTCCTGGTCTTCGGGTCATAGATCTCGTCCTTGCCGGGGACGATCTGCCCGATCTCGTCGAGACCGGAGAGCGAGAGCACTCTGCCGTCCTTCAGGGTGGTCAGCGTGGGGTACCAGCGGGCCTCGTTCATCGGGTCGACGGTGATGTACTTCTCCGCCACCGGGTCGAACTCGTAGGCCTCCTTGATGCCCTGGAAGTCCTTCTTGTCGAGCGCGAGCTTCTGCGCGACGCCGTAGACATTGCGGGCGTCGGAGCCCCCAAGGCCCTGGACCCGGTAGTTGTCCTCCGTGCCGGTCTCGTAGTCCTTGCCCGACTCCGCGGCCTCGACGTAGATCCGTCCGAGCCCCGCCTCGGTCCGCAGGAACCTGCCGGTGTTCCTGTCGAAGACCTTCCTTGCCTTCTCCACCAGGACGGGGTCTCTGGAGACGAAGGTCTTGCCGTTCTCCTTGCCGGTGAACCTGGTGCCCGCGGGCAGCGTCTTGGGCTCGTCCGGGTCCTCGTTGTGGACGATCATCAGGCCGCCGGCCTTGGTCACATCGCCCTTGAGCTTCTCGTACCGCTTGGTGCCGCCCGCGACCAGCAGCTTCCCGTCGGGCAGCTGGGTGTGCCCGGCGCAGAACATGTCCTTGGGCGTGGGGATCTTCTTGAACTCACCGGTCTTCGGGTCCCACAGCACCGACTCGAACTTCTTCGCGTCGAAGTTCTTCTGGTTGTTGCCCGAGCCGGCGATCAGCAGCACCTTGCCGGTGTGCAGCAGGGCCGCGTGGATGGTGTTGATCCGGTACTCGGAGGGGACGTCGAGATAGTCCCAATGGCCGTTCTCGGCCTTGTAGTCCGGCTGGTTGATCTTGAAGTCGTGGTACGTCTCCGAGCCGAACCGCCACAGCGCGGGCCCGTTGAACGCGGCCAGCGCCACCACCACCGCCGCACCTGTCGCGATGCGGCGGGCGCGGCGGCGGCTTGGAGGGTAGTTGTTCACTTCTTATGTCCCCCAAGGGCGATCTGCATGGGCTGTTCGGCAGCGGAGCCCTGCCGTTGCTGCGGCACATGGGCCTGGGGGTGCCCGGCCGGCGGCTGCCCGCCGTCCTTGCGCTTGCCGCTCTCCCGCTTGCTGCCCTCCCGCTTGTCGCGCTTCTTCTTCTCCGCATGGATGCCGCGCCGCCAGGCGACGATGGGCGCCGCTGTGATCAGCAGCGCCAGCGTGGCCCAGGTGATCATCGCCGGATGGTCGTGCCCGAAGTAGAAGGAGGAGCCGAGCGATCCGCCGAAGACGAGGATGAAGAAGAGATGGACCCGGAAGGTGCCGAAGAGCGTGTCCGGACTGGACGAGTCGCCCTTGGGGGTCACGACGAACGAGCTCTTGCGGCGCAGTACGGCGTCCATCAGCGAGCGCGCGTAGACCGGCGCGGAGAGCGCGGACATCATCATGCCCGCGAGTCCGCCGGAGCCCTCGGGCTCGTGCGGCGAGACATTGTGGCGGCGGTTGAAGATGTAGAGGCCGATCTGGAGGGCCGAGGCATTGCCGTACAACATCATCCAGATCACCGGGTCGATCTGCACACCCGAGGCGCCCACGCCCAGGAACAGCGCACAACTCAGCGCCGCCAGGATCCAGTTGAGGGCCGACATCGGGTAGAAGATGATCATCATTGTGTAGTTGAAGAGCTTGCCCGGGGGCAGCGAGTAGAAGCCCTTCCAGTACTGCTTGATGATCGTCTCGTACGTACCGCGGGACCAGCGCAGCTGCTGGGTGAAGAAGTCGGTCCAGGCGGTCGGGCCCTCGCCGACGGCGAGCACGTCCGGGGTGTAGACCGAGCGCCACCTGTTGCCGGACTCGGGGTTGCGGGCGCGGTGCATCTCGAAGCCCGTCGCCATGTCCTCGGTGATCGAGTCGTACAGGCCGCCGATCTGCTTGATCGCCTTGATCCGTACGGCGTTGGAGGTGCCGACGAACATGGGCGCGCCGTAACGGTTGCCCGCGCGCTGGATCAGGGCGTGGAAGAGGAACTGCTGCGACTCGGCTGCCTTGGTGACGAACGTGTCGTAATTGCCGTACACCTGCGGGCCGATGACGAAGCCGACGTCCGGGTCGCGGAAGTAACCGAGCATCCGCTCCAGGTAGTTGGGCAGCGGGACATGGTCGGTGTCGACGGAGGCGAAGAAGTCGTAGTCGCCGCCGTGCGCCTGGAGCCAGGCGTTGTAGTTGCCGTGCTTGGTTCTGGCCCGGTGCGCACCCTTGGCCTGGTTCCAGTGCGGGACGCCCTTGCGGGAGAAGTGGCGGACGCCGAGGCGCGCGCAGACCGCCTTGACGTCGGGGTCGTCGCCCTCGTCGAGCAGCCAGACGTGCATCAGCCCGCGGTGGTGCAGCCTGACTGCCGCCTCCAGGGTCTTGGTCACCATCTCCAGGGGCTCCTTGCCCGGTACGAAGGAGGTGAGGAAGGCGACCTTGGTGCCGGTCTGGGGCACCACCGGGACGGGGTCACGCGCGACCAGCGTCGCGTGCGCGTTCGACAGGACGTTCATCGTGCGGAAGAGCTCGATCAGACCGATCGAGACGAGCATGACGATGTCGAGGATGAGCAGCGTGTCGTTCTTGAGGTTCGGGTCGCGCTCGGTCCAGTGCTGAGGCTGAATCAGCCAGGCGAACAGGCCCAGCGACACCAGCGGCGCCGCGCAGAGCAGCAGGGTGGCCCGGATGCGGTGCGGCTCCTGCGAGAGCAGCGAGCGGTACTGCACGGTGTACGGCTTGGCCGGGTCGGGTTTGGTGAGGGGGCCGGCGAGCCGGCTGTAGTGCTCGTAGTCGTACCGCGGCGGCGCCTTCCTGGGGCGCAGCCGGTGGCCGCCGGTGCGTAGATGCGCGGGTATCTGGAGCTGAATTGTCCGGGAAGGGTCGTTGGGCTGCCGGGTGCCGCGTGGCGTCGACGTCATGAGTCATCCCCCCGCACGCATGCTGGCTGCGTGTGATGTGGTCGGTCGGTCCGTCCTGACCGCGGTCCCCCTGGACCCACGGTCCTGGACGCGTCAGTGGCGGGCCACCATCCCTACAGACACAGAACAGTCACCTGCTGGTTGCAGCGATGCCCGCGGCGTCAAAACACCCCCAACTGCACATAACGGATGCCCTTTTAGTGGCATTGGCCCCCAGACAGGTTCTCCGACACCCGCTGTGACCGCAAGGGTGGAAACGGGGGCTTAATCGGTCAAACAAGCGATTTACGAGACCCTTGCCGAAGGGGTGTGCGGGAGTGCGGGGGCGGGCGGCAGTGGCCGCGGGAACGACCGAGGCCCCCTCGCCTGTGATGAGGGGGCCTCGACTCTGCGTGCGCCGCCAGGGACTCGAACCCCGGACCCGCTGATTAAGAGTCAGCTGCTCTAACCAACTGAGCTAGCGGCGCCTGCTGACCTGGAGAACTCTACCGGATGGCGACGGGTGCCCCTGACCATTATCTGATCGTTCCGGCCTGTCGGATCCTCATTTATTACCTTCATGCCGTCAAAATGTGACGGGACGTGACAGTTGGGATATTACTTCGAAGGGTTTACGTATGATCGTGCCGGTATTCGAGGAGTTCGAGCCCGCCGCCGACTGTGACTGCGCCGGGTGCGCCCAGCAGCGACGGGCTCTTGCCGCCGGAGGGCACCCGACGGGGCACGGCTGCCGCCGTGCGCTCGTCCTGTTCACCGCGGCGGGCGTGGTGCTCGGCGGCGGGGGAACGGGTGCGGCGGCCGCGGCCGGCTTCCCGGCGGGGCACGCGCGCCCGCCCGCCATCGCAGACGCTGCGGCCGCCGCACCGACGGCCGCGTCCACGGCCGCGCGCACCGCCGCTACCACGGCCGGGGCCGCAGCCGCGCGCACCGTTGCCGAGCCGGAGCCGGCCACCGAGCAGGGCAGCTCAGGGCCGCTGCACGGCGGGGCGCTCGGCAGTCCCGCGGGCACGCAGGGCACCCCGTCCACCCAGCTGCGCAAGATGACCCGGGCGCAGATCATCAACCGCGCCAAGCGATGGGTGACCGCCAAGGTCCCGTACAGCATGGAGAAGTACTGGTCCGACGGGTACCGCCAGGACTGCTCGGGCTATGTCTCGATGGCCTGGAATCTGGCCGGCAACGAGTGGACCGGCAGCCTCGCGTCATTTGCCACCAGGATCACGCGCGAGGAGTTGCAGCCCGGCGACATCCTGCTCTTCCACAACCCGGACAATCCAACCACGGGTTCGCACGTCACGATCTTCGGCGGCTGGGCCGACTACACCCATACCTATTACTTCGCGTACGAGCAGACGAAGCCGCACACCCGCAACCAGGTCACGCCCATGGGGTACTGGACCAACGCCGACCGGTATCTGCCTTACCGCTACAAGGGCCTCACCGACACCGCGACCGACACCGCGACCGACACCGCGAGCGGGGTCGCCACCGCCACCGCGGGGGCGGCGTCCGCCGTCGCCTATCCGGGCCTGAGCGCCTTCGGCCCCGGGGCGGGCAACACCTACGTCGCCCGGCTCGCCGAGATGCTCGCCGCGCGCGGCGGCCAGCACTTCTACCCCGAGGGGCCCGGTACGCAGTGGGGCGAGTCGGACCGGCTGGCCACCCAGGCCTTCCAGCTTGCCCAGGGGTGGCGCGGCAGGGACGCGGACGGGCAGCCGGGGCCGGAGACCTGGCGGCGGCTGGCGAACAAGCAGGGCGGGAACATCCCGGGCACGGGCGGCCCCGGCGGCCCCGGCGGCACGAGCGCGGCGGCGCCGACGTACCCGGGGGCCGGGTCCTTCAGGCCCGGCCAGTCCAACGCGTACGTCACCCAGCTCGGCCGGCAGTTGGTGAAGCGCGGTTTCGGCAAGTACTACACATCGAGCCCCGAGCCGCGCTGGAGCGAGGAGGACCGGCGCAATGTCGAGGCCTTCCAGCGAGCCCAGGGCTGGCGCGGCGCCGCGGCCGACGGCTTTCCCGGGCCCGAGACCTGGCGGCGGCTCTTCGCCTGAGTCCCTGGAGCCCCGGAGGCGCCCCACCCCATGACGGATCACGGAGCGACGGCATGACGGAACGACCACCAGAGGCGGCAGCCATACGGGTGTCTTCCCAGGGAGTCGCTGCCATGGACAGCGGCTCCGCCGCGGGCCGGACCCCCGCCGAAAAGCAGGTCGGCGGGACTGAACAGACCACTCTTGCGAGGTGAATCGCAGTGAACCCCACGACGTCGGAACCAGAGGGCGGCGCGCCGCCCGACAGCCCGCGGCGCACCCCGGTCATCGCTCAGGAGGTGACGACCGAGATCCCGGTGCACCTCCTCTTCCGTGACGACGACACCCAGCAGATCGACCTGCGCTCCGCCATGGTGGCGCGGCGGCAGGGCACCGGCGAGCAGCCGAGGGTCGCGGCCCGCAGACCCGCGCCGCCGTGCCCCGTCCCGCAGCGGTCCGCGCCGTCGGCCGACCCCGACCTGTTCGAGCGAGCCGCGCCCGCGCTGCCCGGCTGGACCGGGGCGGTCGCCGGGGCGTGCTCGCTCGCCGGGATCGGCGCGCTGCTGTGGGGTGCCGGGGCGCTGCCCGGCCGGGTGACCAGGCTGCTCGGGCTGACCTCGTACCCGTACCACGGCATCGGGATCGGCGTGTGGTGCCTGCTCACGCTCGGCGTGCTCCTGGCGCTCTTCGCCTTCGGCGGGCTCGGTCGCAGCCAAGTCGGATACGCCTGGGTGCTCACCCTCTTCGGCGACTACTGCGGGACTGTGCGGCGTACGGGACTGGTGTGGGTGAGCCCGCTGGTGCTGCGCCACCGGGTCGACGTACGGCTGCGGCACTGGCGCAGCGATCCGATGCCTGCGGTCGACGCCGACGGCACCCCGCTGCGCGTCGTCGTGCTCCTGGTGTGGCGGGTCGAGGACACGGCGCGAACGGCGCTCGGCGTCGAGGACCACGAGGGCTATCTGAGAAAGCAGGTCGAGTCGGCGGTGGCGCGGGTGCTCTCGCAGCTGCCGGCCGAGGCGCTTTACGAGTACGCTCCACCCGGCTCCGCCGAGGGGGCCCCCACGCTGCGCAACGCAGAGGCGGTCGGCGACGCGCTGACCCGGATGCTGGCGGCGGAGTGCGTGCCGGCGGGGATCGAGGTCTTCTCGGCCCAGCCGACGGGGATCGAGTACGGGCCGGAGGTGGCGGCCGCCATGCAACGCCGGCGGATCGAGGCGATCGACGCCAAGCACCGGGACCGCGTGCTCACTTCGGTGGTGGACGCGGTGGACGACACGGTGGACCGGCTGACCGCGCGCGGGCTCGTCGAGCTCGACGACTACGAGCGCAAGGCTCTGGTCAAGGACCTCACCGTCGCCTTCTACACCGGGCGCTCCGGGGCCGCGGAGGGTTAGCTATTGGTCTGGACATGATGAACTCGTATCAATACATTGGGACTTGGTCTAGACCGGAACAAGCACTCCCGCACAACACGCACGCGTGCAGCACGGCTCACAGAACACCCCCACGTTCTCCTGGAGCGAAGCATGCGCAAGAAGATAAGTGCGGCCGTGGTCGGCCTCGTCGTGGCGGGCACCACCGTGCTCGCGAGCGGCAGCGCCAGCAGCCACGGCTACACCGAATCCCCCATCAGCCGCCAGAAGCTCTGTGCCAACGGTACGGTCACCAACTGCGGCTCCATCCAATGGGAACCGCAGAGCGTCGAGGGCCCCAAGGGCTTCCCGGGCGCGGGTCCCGCGGACGGAAAGATCTGCGCGGGCGGCCTCGGCCAGTTCGCGCAGCTCGACGATCCGCGCGGCGGGGCATGGCCCACCACCAAGGTCTCGTCGGGCCAGAACTACACGTTCAGCTGGCGGTTCACGGCCAGGCACCGGACGACCGACTTCAAGTACTTCATCACCAAGAGCGGCTGGAACTCCAACCAGCCGCTGACCAGGGCGGCGCTCGAGTCGCAGCCGTTCCTGACCGTCCCGTACGGCGGCAATCAGCCGCCGGAGACCCTCTCCCACTCCGGCAATCTCCCGCAGCGCTCGGGGAGGCATCTGATCCTGGCGGTGTGGACCGTGCACGACACGGGGAACGCCTTCTACGCGTGCTCGGACGTTCAGTTCTGACGGTTAGTCAGTTACCGTGCGGCACCATGACGCCGAGGTGCCGCGCGGACCCGAGCCACGTCTCGGGGCGCGCGGCGCCGGGCCGGCCGAGGCGACGGCCCGGCCGGTGCGTCACAGCCAGCCGGGGACGACGAAGACGCCAACGGTCACCAGGGGCGCCACCACGGCCATGCTGAGTCCCCACGCCATGAGCCGGCGGAACGTTTCGTCCCGTTGCGGCTCCGGGGCGTTGGCCGTGACGAGCGCCCCGCTGGTCGAGAACGGGGAGGAGTCCACCACCGAGGCGGAGATGGCCAGCGCGATGACAAGGCCGACCGCGCCGATCTCGCCGCCGAGCAGGAACGGGACGGCCAGCGGGATGAGGGCGCCGAGGATGCCCGTGGTGGACGCGAAGGCGGACACCACCGCGCCGATGACGCAGATCAGCAGCGCCCCCAGGAGAGGCGTGTGGATCGAGGCCACACTGTCGCCCAGGTAGGTGATGGTTCCGATCCGCTCCATCAGGCTGACGTAGGTGACGATCCCGCAGACCAGCAGCACGGTGGGCCAGGCGCACTGGTTCACCGCCCCCTTCGCGGACTTCGGCGAGGCCAGGGACAGCACCACCGTGACGCTGAGCGCCATCAGACCGACGTCGAGATCGAAGAACAGCGAGCCGGCCACCAGGGATGCCAGCCCGAGCAGGGTGAGCGTGCGGGCGGTGTCGAGCCGCAGCGGCGCCTGCTCCGTCATGGTTCCGCCGTCGGTCGCCGCCGCCAGGCCGCCCGGGCTCCCGACGGCCGTCGGGGCCGTGGCCAGGCCGTCCGCGCCGGTACCTGAACCTGAACCGGGGGCGTTCGCGGCCACCAGTTGCCCCGGCCCGTGCTCGGTCCGCTCCTCCGTGCCCACCGGCCCGGTTCCGGCTTCGGATACGGGGCCGGCCCCGGTCCCGGACACCACCTCGGGACGACGGCCCATCAGCTTGCGTCCGCCGAAAAGGAAGAAGACGACGAGGCTCAGGGCGACGTTGAACAGGAAGGAACTGAGGAACAGCAGGGCCGGGTTGCCCGGCAGGTTGTTGCGGGAGACCACGCCGTTGGTGATGGAACCGAAGATGCTGATCGGTGAGAATCCTCCGGCGCTGGCGCCGTTGATGATCAGCAGGCCCATGAGCACCGGGTTGATGCGGTAGCGCGTCGCGAAGCCCATGCCGATGGGAGCGATGATCGCGACGGCGGCCGGCACCACCGCGCCGACCGAGGTCAGGATGCCGGTGACCATGAACATCACCCAGGGGATGAGGGCGATCCGGCCCCGAACGAGCCGTACGGAGCCATGGACGAGCCAGTCCACGGTGCCGTTGTTCTTGGCTATCGCGAACAGGAACGTCACACCGACCAGAACGACGAAAAGATCGCCGGGGAATCCGGCGAATATGTCGTCCGTGGACTCCCCGACCACCGCGACGCCCACCACGAACGCCGCCACGATGGCGAGGGCGCCCATATGGACGGAGAAGATCGTGGCAATGAGGAATACCAGGACCAGGACGAGTATGGAGATCACTTGATCGGACACGAAGGCTCCTTTGCCTTGAGTCGGCGATGACGTGCCAGGTCGTCCGAGCACGCATCCGGTCGCTTCGTGGGACGCACGCCATCGCCGTGCCGGCTGGGGGATCGGCCCGGTGCCCAGACGGGACCCGCGTCCGTGCCGGGAATGGGGCGCGCCAGTCCAGTGGTGCCGTGTCCGCCGGGCGAATCGCGTACGTCGATCCGGTAGTCCGGCAGGCATCTCAAGAGGGCTTGAAGTTCCGGTATGCGGAATCATTCTTTCGAAATGGGAGTATGGGATCAGTGACGGGTCGCGTCAAGAGTTGTGTCCGGATCCGTTCCCAGCTCACCTGACGCGGGGTCAGCCACCGGCGCCGCAGCCGGAATTGATCACTCAATTGATTGCGTGATCCATGGACTTTCAGTCCGCCATGCGGTAGGAAACTTCCACAGTACGGATAACTTTGTTGTGCTCGGCGTTGGAAGGAGCCGCAATGGCACCGGTGAGTGGGCGTCACTTCTTGCAGATCCCAGGTCCCACGAACGTCCCCGACCAGGTACTTCGCGCGATGTCGGCGCCGACGATCGATCACCGGGGCCCGGACTTCGCCGCGCTGACCCGGCGTCTGCTCCCCGCGCTGGGTCCCGTGTTCGGTACCGCCGGCCCGGTGGTGATCTACCCGGCCTCCGGCACCGGGGCCTGGGAGGCCGCCCTGGTGAACACCCTCAGCCCGGGCGACCGGGTGCTGTGTTTCGAGACCGGTCACTTCGCCACGCTGTGGCAGCACATGGCGTCCAGTCTGGGGCTGGAGGTCGACTTCGTGCCGGGGGACTGGCGGCACGGCGTCGACCCCGAACTGGTCGCCGAGAAACTGGCGGCCGACACCCGCCGCTCGGTCAAGGCCGTCTGCGTCGTCCACAACGAGACCTCGACAGGCGTGACCAGCCGCATTCCGGAGATCAGGCAGGCGATCGACGCAACCGGGCACCCCGCGCTGCTGCTCGTCGACACCATCTCCTCGCTCGGCTCGATCGACTACCGGCACGACGAGTGGGGCGTCGACGTCACCGTGGCCGGATCGCAGAAGGGGCTGATGCTCCCGCCCGGGCTGAGCTTCAACGCCGTCAGCGAGAAGGCGCTGGAGGCCCGCTCCACCGCCACCCTGCCGAAGTCGTTCTGGGACTGGCAGCCGATCATCGAGGCCAACGGGCGTGGCTTCTTCCCCTACACGCCGGCCACCAACCTGCTGTACGGACTCGACGAGGCGCTGCGGATGCTCGAAGCTGAAGGGCTGCCCGCCGTCTTCGCCCGGCACGCCCGCCATGCCCGGGCCACCCGTGCCGCGGTCCGGGGATGGGGCCTGGAGGTCCTCTGCGTGGACGAGCGGGAACACTCCGGATCGCTCACCGCGGTCCTGATGCCCGAGGGTCAGGACGCCGACAAGGTACGCAAGATCATCCTGGAGCGGTTCGACATGTCTCTGGGTGCCGGCCTGGGCAAGCTCACCGGCCGGGTATTCCGCATCGGGCACCTGGGCCACTTCAACGACCTGACCCTCGCGGGCACCCTGGCCGGGGCGCAGATGGGTCTCGAACTGGCCGGGGTGCCCATCGACCCGGCCGGCCTCGGCGCGGCGCTGGAGCTGCTGCAGTCGGAGTGACCCCGTCGGGGCAGCGACGCACTCTTCACCCCTCCCTTCACCTCCTGAGGAGCGTACGGAGATTGACTGCGATCAGCGGGGAAGCGCCCACCAGCCGCGATGACGCGGGGCTCGACCTGGCACACCGGCTGCGGCGTGACCTTGACGGCGAAGTCCAGTTCGACGACTACACACGGCATCTGTTCTCGCGGGACGCGAGCATGTACTCGATCACCCCGGCCGGCGTGGTCTTCCCCCGCCACTCCGACGACGTGGCGGCGGCCGTCGCGGCGGCGGCCGAGTACGGGGTGCCGCTGGTGCCGCGAGGCGCGGGCACCAGCCTGGCGGGGCAGACCGTCGGGACGGGGCTGGTTCTGGACCTTTCCCGGCACATGAACCGGATCCTGGACATCGACCCGGTGAACCGTACGGCCCACGTCGAGGCGGGCGTCGTGCAGGACCAGCTCAACCGCGCCGCCGCACCGGCCGGGCTGATGTTCGGTCCTGACACGTCCACCAGCAACCGGGCGACCATCGGCGGCATGATCGGCAACAACTCGGCCGGCAGCGGCTCGGTCCGCTATGGCATGACCATCGATCATGTACGCGAGCTGGACGTGGTGTTGTCGAGCGCCGACCGGGTCCGGCTGGAACCGGTGGACGAGGCCGAGCGGGCGCGCCGCGCCGCGCTGCCCACCCTGGAAGGGCGCCTCTACCGGGAGCTGCCCGCGATCGTCCGGGCGAACGCCGGGGCCATCGCCGAGGGGTTCCCGAGGTTCTGGCGCCGGGCCTGCGGCTACCGGCTGGACCGGCTCGCCGCAGACGCCCCGTTCGACCTGGCGAAGTTCGTGGTCGGCTCGGAGGGCACCCTGGTGGTGGCCACCGGCGGCCTGGTCGGCCTGGTCGCCAAACCCAGCAGGACCGTCATCGCCGTCGGGCACTTCACCTCGGTGGCCGGGGCCATCGCGGCCACCGAGGACGCGCTCTCCTGCGATCCGGCCGCCGTGGAGATGATGGACAAGACGATCCTCGACCTGTCCCGGCAGAAGATCGAGTACGCGTCGCTCGGCTCCATCCTCGAAGGCGACCCGGAAGCCCTGCTGTTCGTGAGCTTCACCGGGGACGACGAAGAGGAACTCGTGGGCCGGCTGGACCGGCTCACCGCGCTCTGGGCCCGCCACGGCCACGGCTATCACACCCTGCGGGCCGTCACCCCGTCCCAGCAGTCCGCGCTGCTGAAGGTCCGCAAATCCAGCCTCGGCCTGCTGATGGCCGCCGGCGAAGGCACCCGCCGCCCGCTGGCGTTCATCGAGGACACCGCCGTCGACCCGGTCCACCTGGCCGACTACACCCGCCGGTTCAAGGCGGTGCTGGACCGGCACGGCCTGACGGCCGGCTTCTACGGGCACTGCTCGGTGGGCTGCCTGCACATCAGGCCTTTCGTCGACCTGACCGAGCCGGACCAGGTACGGACGATGCGCGCCGTCGCGGAGGAGATCAAGGACCTGGTCGTGGAGTATGGCGGCGTCAACTCCAGCGAACACGGCGACGGCCTGGCCAGGAGCGAGTTCAACCGGGAGATCTTCGGCGACCAGCTCTACGAGGCCATGCGCCAGGTCAAGCGGGTGTTCGACCCGGACAATCTGATGAACCCCGGCAAGATCGTGGACGCTCCGTCGATGACGGACAACCTCCGGGACCCGGCGCTGCCGCCGGCCGAACCGTTCAGGACCCGCCTGAGTTTCGAAGTGGTGGGCGGCATGCGCGGCGCCGCGGACCGCTGCATGAACATCGGCCTGTGCCGCAAGAGCGACACGGGCGCCATGTGCCCCTCGTACATGGCCACCCGGCAGGAGGAACACTCCACCCGCGGCCGGGCCAACGCACTGGTCAAGGCCCTGTCGGAGCCGAACCCCCGGGAGGCACTCGGCGACGAACGGCTGCACGAGATCCTGGATCTCTGCCTGATGTGCAAGGCGTGCAAGAGCGAGTGCCCGCTCGGCGTCGACATGGCGACCCTCAAGAGCGAGGCGATGTCGCACCACCACGACGCGCACGGAGTCCCGCTGCGTTCCCGGGTCTTCGGCTCGATCCGCGGCCTGAACCGGCTGGGCTCCGCGACGGCACCGCTGTCCAACCTGCCGGGGCGCCTGCGGCCGGTGCGGTGGCTGATGGACCGGCTGCTGGGCATAGCGCCGCAGCGGCCGCTGCCCGCCTTCGCGCGGCGCAACCTGCTGCGCTGGTTCCGGGGCCGGCGGCCCGTGCCGGTGCCCGCCACCCAGGGGGTGGTCAGCTATCTCGCGGACTCCTTCACCACCTACACCGAGCCGGAGATCGGGCAGGCGGCGATCGAACTGCTCGAACGGGCGGGCTGGCAGGTTCGGCTGGAGAGCGGCGGCTGCTGCGGCAGGTCCAGTCTGTCCAAGGGCCTGGTCGACGACGCCAAGGAGAAGGCACGAGGGCTGGCCCGCGCGCTCAACGAGGCGTCCGGGCCCGACACGCCGATCGTCGGCTGCGAACCGTCCTGCCTGATGACCCTGCGGGACGAGCACCTCGCGCTGCTCCCCGACGACCCCGCCGTGCGGTCGGTCTCCGAACGGGTCCGCCAGGTCGAGGAACTCCTCACCGAGGCCATCGACGACGGCCGGCTGGCGCTGCGGGAGGACTCCTGGCTCGCCGGACGCCGACTGCTCTTCCACGGCCACTGCCACCAGAAGGCCGAGGTGGGCACCGCCGCCACCGTCGCGATGCTGAAGCGCATCCCCGGGGTGACGGTCGAGGAACTGGACGCCGGATGCTGCGGCATGGCCGGATCGTTCGGCTTCGAATCGGAGCACTACGACATGTCGATGACGGTCGGGAAGGACCGCCTGTTCCCGGCGATCGAGGCGGAGCCCGCGGACACGGTGGTGGTGGCAACCGGCGTCTCCTGCCGCCAGCAGATCTTCCACGGCACCGAGCGGAACGCCTGGCACCCCGTGCAGTTGGTGCGGGAGGCCTTGGGCCCGGTCTGACCGGGCCGGGCCGGCCACTCCCGGCCACTCCCGGCCCGTAGCGGACACCGGGCGGACACGACGAAGGGAACAGGGTGCGACTCATCAGGTACCGGCTCGGGGAACACGTCGCCACCGGAGCGCTCGTCGGTGACCGGGTTCACGAGATCGGCGACGGGCCGCCCGGCCAGGGACCGCCGGGGCGCGAGGTCGCCGCGCTCGGCGACGTCGAACTGCTGGCGCCCTGCGACCCGCGGGTGATCGTGTGCGCGGGGAGCAACTACGGGGGCCAGATCGCCGAGAAGGGCCGCCCCTGGCCGAAACAGCCGCCGCTCTTCCTCAAGGCGCTCAACACCGTGATCGGTCCGGGCGAGGCCATCCTGCGTCCTTCGGAGCTTCAGCGACTGGAGTACGAGGGGGAGTTGGCCGTCGTGATCGGACGCACCGCCCGCGACGTCCCCGAGGAGGCGTTCGCCGACTATGTGCTCGGCTACACCTGCGCCAACGACGTGACGGCGGACGACTGGCGCGCGGACGGCCAATGGGCGCGCGCCAAGAGCGCGGACACCTTCTGCCCGCTCGGACCGTGGATCGAGACGGACGTGGCCGACCCGGGGGCGCTGCCGCTGCGCACCCGGGTCAACGGACGGGTGGTCCAGGACGGCACGACCGCCGACATGGTCTTCGGGGTCGGCGCACTCCTGGCCTTCGTCACCCGCTGGATCACCCTGCGGCCGGGAGACGTGCTGCTCACCGGCAGCCCGGCCGGGGTGGGACCGCTGCTCCCCGGCGACGTGGTCGAGGTGGAGATCGACGGGGTGGGCAGGCTCACCAACCCGGTGCGGGGCGAGCGGCAGGCGACGGCGCGGTGAGCCGGCGGGGCGGGCGCCGCCCGCCCCGCCGCTCCTTCACCGTCCCGACCACCCGCCTTCCTCCTTCTTGAGGAAGGAGGTGACGCCTCGTCGGAAGTCGTCGCTGCCGAAGACCTCCGCCACGATGTCGTCGCCGTCCGGCAGCGCCTCCAGGCGCAGCCGCCGGACCGCCTCCTTGGCCGCCCACATGCTGAGCGGCGCGTGCTGGACCAGCCGGTCGAGCATCTGCCGGGTCACGGACTCCGTCGCGTCGTCGGCGCAGACCTCCGCCACGAATCCGGCCGCCGCCGCCTCCGGGGCGTCCAACAGCCGGGCGCGCAGCAGCATGTCGAGAGTGCGGGGAGCCCCCAGGCGGTGCACCAGCAGCGAATAGGAGTTCATCGACAGGCAGTTGCCGAGGGTACGGGCGACCGGAACGCCGAAGCGGGAGGAGCCGGTGGCGATCCGCAGATCACAGGCGGCGGCCAGGAGGAGCCCGGCCCCGACGCAGTATCCGGTGACCACGGCGAGGGTGGGTACCCGGACGGTCTCCAGCCGGTCGACCACCTCCGTGATGGACTTCTCGTAGTCGATGCCGTCCTGACCGTCACGGAACTCCCGGAACTGCCCGATGTCCGTGCCGGCCGCGAAGGACTTGCCGCCGGCGCCGCGCAGCACCATCGCCCGCACCCCGGTGTCCTGGTCGGCGCGGTCGCACGCCTCCCGCAGCCCCCGGTACATGCGCCAGGTCAGCGCGTTGTGGTGGGCGGGCCGGTTGAACGTCACTGTGAGCACCGGTCCCCGCTGCTCCACGAGGAGTTCGTCCGTCCGCTCGGTGTCCTGCGACTGCTCCGGGTTCTCACTGTTCGCCATGTCCGCCTACTCACCTTCGCTGGTGGGGCTGTCTCGCGGGCTGTTTTGAAGAGGCTGGTCCGTCTCCCCGGCGGTGGCGGCGGACGGAGGCGGCGGGTGCAGCACGCCCGCCTCGGCGAGGTCGCCTATCTCCTCCGGGCCGTACCCGAGTTCCCGGAGCACCGCCACGGTGTGTTCGCCCAGCACCGGACCCGCCGACCGGCGCACCGCCGGGGTGTCGGAGAACCTCATCGGCGAACCGATCTGCCGTACCTGTCCGATGCGGGAGTGGTCGGCGTCCCAGAAGAATCCGCGACCGGTCAGATGGTCGTCGGTGAACACCTGGTCGGTGCTGAAGATCGGCGCGCAGGGCACGCCCGCGCTCTGCAGCCGGGCGACGACGTCCTCGACCGGCAGGGCTGCGGTGGCCCGTTCGATGGCCGGGATGAGTTCGTCCCGGTGGCCGTGCCGCTGGTGCGCGTCCTGGTAGCGGGGGTCGTCGAGCAACTCCTCCAGGCCGAGCGCGGTGCACAGCCCGGTCCAGGTCTTGGGGGTCACCGCTCCCACCGTCACCCAGCCGTCGCGGACGCGCACGGCCTGGTACGGGGCAGAACTCTGGTGCGCCGAGCCCAGCCGCTGCCCGGGCTCGCCCGTCGCGAAGTACCGCCCGGCCTCCCAGACGGCCAGCGAGACCGCCGATTCGAAGAGCGACACATCGACGAACTGGCCCAGTCCCGTCGTCTCGCGGGCCCGCAGCGCCGAGACCGCGGCGAGCGCCGCGTAGAGCCCGCACACCAGGTCGCAGACCGGCACCCCCACCTTGACCGGTCCGCTGTCCGGCTCGCCGGTGATGCTCATCAGGCCCGAGCGGGCCTGCGCCATGATGTCCAGCCCGGGCAGCGAAGCGAGGGGGCCGTCCTGGCCCCAGCCGGAGGCGGAGACGTAGATCAGCCGCGGATGGGCCGCCCGCAGTTCCTCCGGCCCCAGTCCGAGCCGGCTCAGCGCGCCGGGCCTGAGGTTCTCCACCAGGATGTCGGCCCCCGAAACCAGCCGGCGCAGGATCTCCTTGCCCGGCCGGGACTTCAGGTCGACCGCCACCGAGCGCTTGTTGCGGTTCAGACGTACGAAGGGCGAGCTCTCCGCGCCGAGGAACGGGCCGGTCGCCCGCACAGGGTCTCCGCCCTCCGGGTTCTCGACCTTGACCACGTCCGCGCCCAGGTCGGCCAGTTGCATGGTGGCGAAGGGCGCCGCCATGAAGGCTCCGATCTCGATGACGCGCACCCCCTGGAGTGGTGCGGGACTGCTGCTGGAAGCCGCGACATGGGACACCTGGCTCACTCCGGGGGGCTCGCGGACCGGGCGCGCGGGGCGCGCGGTCCGGACGGCTCGGCTGGGACGGGGAGGCTCTGGTTCCGTTGTGCAATGAACGCCATATTGTCTACAGCAGTTGCGAATTGAAGACAATGGTGCGCACAACTACCGTCCCGGTACCGCCCGTCGGCCGGATGCCCTGCCGACGCGATGCGCATGCTCGCGCTTCGCGGATCACCCCTGTCCCGCCCGGGCCCGTGGGGCGGTCAAGTAATGGCAATGATTTTCATATCTGTGCAAAGGGCTATGGTTTTTGAAAGTCGTTCCCATCTAGCGTGGAGTGTCCCAAAGTGCCGGTGTCCCGCTGCGCGGCCCGGCTTGGTTGAGGAGATCCCGCGTCATGAGAGCTGTCCCGTCCCGTCCCGCTGTCCGTCGGCCGTCCCGGTTCGCTCTCGGCGGTGTGGCGGTCTTGGCCGCGATATCCGCCACTGCCTGCTCCACCTCGCCCTCCGCCGGGACCGATTCCACTGCCGAGTCCTCCGGTTCCGGGGGCGGGAAGACGATCCAGGTGTTGGCGGCGGAGAACTTCTGGGGCAGCATCGCGTCGCAGCTGGGCGGCAGTCACGTCAAGGTGACCAGCGTCATCAACAACCCCGACGCGGACCCGCACGACTACGAGCCGACCGCCGCGGACGCCCGCACGGTGGCGGGGGCCCAGTACACGATCGTCAACGGTATCGGGTACGACGCCTGGGCCGACAAGCTGCTGTCCGCCAACCCCGCAGGCGGCCGCACCGACCTCAAGGTCGGTGACCTGGTAGGTATCAAGCCCGGCGGCAACCCGCACCGCTGGTACTCCCCAGATGACGTCCATCAGGTCATCGAGAAGATCACCGCCGATTACAAGAAGCTCGACCCGGCCGACGCCGCCGACTTCGAAAAGCTGAGGAGCACCTTCGAGACCAAGACCCTCGCCCCGTACAACGAGCTGATATCCGGCATCAAGGCGAAGTACGCGGACACCTCGGTCGGCGCCTCCGAGTCGATCGTGAGCCCGCTCGCCGAGGGACTGGGGCTGAAGATGCTGACCCCGGACAGCTTCCTCAGCGCGGTCAGCGAGGGCAGTGACCCCACCGCCAAGGACAAGGCGACCATCGATCAGCAGATCGCCGACAAGAAGATCAAGGTGTACGTCTACAACAACCAGAACGCCACCCCGGACGTGCAGGCCCAGGTGAAGGCCGCCAAGGCGAAGGGCATCCCGGTGGCAGCCGTCACCGAGACCCTCACCCCGGCCGGGGCGTCCTTCCAGGACTGGCAGGTCCGTCAGCTCCAGGACATCGAGCAGGCCCTGGCCAAGGCCACCGGGAAGTGACCGTGAACCCGATAGCGCGTGTCCGCGAGGCCGCCCGCCCCAGCGTCCCCCCGCGCCCCCGGCCGTCATCGGCCCCGCGCTACGAGATAGCGGGTGTCGTCACCGAGGTCGGTCCTGGCGTGACCAAGTACGCCGTCGGTGACCGGGTCGGCGTCGGCTGCTTCGTCGACTC
>NZ_JBSFMS010000138.1:0-18713 GCF_053599675.1 Streptomyces sp. NPDC000880
GTGGTGTGGTAACTCCCATCATCGCAGGTCAGCAGGCACCTCTCTTCGATTCTTTATCCACGGGACACGGGCTGACCGGTGGATCGAGGCTAAGGGCGCCTGTCGCCGTCCGGCGGCGGCGCCAGGCGGGGACGGAGTACGCGTTCCCCGGCGTCCGCCGGCGGCGGGTGCCTGACGCCGTCCGCGGAGCCGGACGGGACACAGGGCGCCCGTGCCCTGCGCCCTGGGGCGGGCCGCGGCGCGGAGCTGCCGCTTCCCGGGGGGGCGTGGGGGCGTCAGCTCCCACACCTACGTCCCCCGCCCCGGGGGGCTGGGGACGTCAGCCCCCAGTTTCGGGAAGGGGCGGGGTGGGGGAGCAGACACCCCCCAGCTCCACCCGCATCGCCGCCCGCAGCCGCAACGTCGACACCAACCGCTGGAACGCCTCCGACCAGTACCCCCCCGCCCCCGGCGACGCCCCCTCCGTCTCGTCCGGCGTCGCCGTCAGCAGCTCCAGCCGGCTCGCCTCCGCCGGGTCCAGGCAGCGTTCCGCCAGACCCATCACCCCGCTGAAGCTCCAGGGGTAGCTCCCTGCGTCGCGCGCGATGTCCAGCGCGTCCACCACCGAACGGCCGAGCGGCTCCCCCCATGGCACCGCGCAGACGCCGAGCAGCTGGAATGCCTCCGACAGACCGTGCGCCGCGATGAACTCCGCGACCCACACCGCCCGTTCACCGTCCGGGAGCGTCGCGAGCAGCTTCGCCCGTTCGGCGAGGGACGACGTGCCGGGGCCGGTCTCCGGCGGGTTGCCCGGCACCCCGAGCAGGGCGCGGGACCACTCCGCGTCCCGCTGCCGCACCGCTGCCCGGCACCACGACGCGTGCAGCTCCTCGCCCCAGCCGTCGGCGACGGGCAGCGCGACGATCTCCTGGACCGTACGTCCGCCGAGCCGCCCCGGCCAGGTGGACAGTGGGGCCGCCTCCACCAACTGGCCCAGCCACCAGGACCGTTCGCCCCGCCCCGACGGCGGGCTCGGCGCCACCCCGTCGCGCTGCATGCCCGCATCGCATTCGTGCGGCGCCTCCACGCCTATCGCGGCGTCGCCGTCACCACTGCGGTCCAGGCTGACGCACGACGCCGCCCGCGCCGCCATCCGCCCGGCGAGTGCGGAGTGCGGCAGCGCCGACAGGAGTTCGGCCGCAGTGGCACGGACATTGCGGCTGCGATCGGACAGGGCCTGTTCCAGGAACGGCTCGTCCGCGTCGGACAGCCCGGTACGCAGGGAGTCGAGGAACATCAGCCGGTCCTCGGCCCGCTCCGTCGTCCACGTCGCGGTCAGCAGCGCCAGCGCCGCACTCGCATCGCGCACCCGCACCGCCGCCAGCAGCGCGACCCGCTCGGCGAACAGCCCCTCCTCCCACAGCCGTTGGAACGCCTCGGCGTCAACGGCGTCCGGCAGCACGGAGCCTCCCCCGGGCTCCGTCCGCGGGGACGCCCAAGACGCGCCGCGCAGCGCGAACTTCCACTCCGGGTTGAGCCGGGCCAGCCACAGCCCCCGCGGCCCCGCGAAAGTGAGGGCCTGCGGCCGCAGATCCGTACGCGCACGGGCCGCGTTCAGCAGTGCGGGCAGCATGGACGGCGGCGCCTGGTACCCGTGCTCGTTGGCCGCGGCCAGCCACTGGGGGAGCAGCTCGGTGAGATCGGGTGCCGTACCCCGTCGCCCTCCCGCATGCGACGGGGCGGACCGGTCGGCCAGCAGCTGTGCGAGCCTGCGCCGGGCGGGCGCGGGCAGCTTCGGGCGGGCGTCGTGCGGCGCGGGCTCCGGCCGGTCGGCGGCAGGCGCGGGCAGTAGTCCCGCCCTGCGCCGTACGGTCTGGACCGCCGCCGCGTCCAAAAGCGCGACCGGCGCGTCCTTGCCCGGTGACAGCACGGCATCCGGCGGCGTACGACGGGCGGTGCCGAGCAGGGCCGAGGTGACGAGCTCTTCCCACGGTGAGGTGCTGGCGGTGCTGGTCATGACGTCCTCCGTACGTTCAGATGAGCGGGACCGTCTCGGCCGTACCCGGGGCGTCCTCGGACCGGGCGGCCCAGGCGGCGAGCGGCGTGAAGCCCTGGTGGCCGCACTCGCCGAAGACGGTGACCGGGCGACCGCCGGAGAGCGCCACGAGCTTCCACAGCCCGGGGCTGGAGAGGGCGCCGGGCGCGATGGGCAGTGCGGACTCGCCGCCGGCGTCGGCCAGTTGCCAACCGCCGCCCGCTTGGGGGCATGTCCCGGGCGAAGCTCCGGGGGAGGGTATGACGCCGCTCAGCGTGACCGGCCAGGAGTCCAGCCAGGGGTCGTCCTGCAGAGCCTTGCCGTATGCGTCGAGGGCCGCCGCGACCGGCCCGCCCGGCGGCGGGGACCCGATCGGGACGGGCGCGCCGAACTGCTCGCCCAGGTCAGCCCGCAGTTGCCCCGCGCCCGCGTACGCAGTGAGCTCGGCGTCGATCATCAGCCCCACCGGGAGCGCCAGTTGCGGAGGGCGGCCCGCCGCGCCGAAGGAGAGCAGCAGTGCCGTACGCCTGGACCCGCGCCCGTACAGCCATATACGGCGTGTGGTGATCTTGCTGTCCGAGGAGTCGTACTGGGCCAGGATCAGCCAGTCGTCCCGGACCGGCGGGCCCTCGCCGGGCGAAGTGAGGCCGACCCGGGTGCGGACCGTCGCGGCCAGCGGGTCCGGCAGCTTCTCCAGCCCCAGCCACGCCTCGTCCAGCAGATGGGTCAGCGCGCACTCCTCCAGCAGCCGCACCGGCCAGCCCGGCCCCGAGCCCGGAATCGCGCCCAACTCCCGCACCCGGCCCGCCAGTCCGGGTGCCTGAGCGTCGACCATCCGAGCCGCGGTCTCCTCCCACAGTCCGTACCCCCTCTGTTCGGCCGCGGCCAGGCCGCCGCGCAGCAGATCCGTGAGCCGCTGCTCCAGCTCCGTGGCCCCCGCGGTGATCCGCCCCGCCCGGCGGTCGGCCCGGCGCCTGGCCGCCTCCAGGTCGGCGGTCTTCGCGGGCTGTCCCGCGCCCGCGTCGCTCTGTTCCTTGTCCGTGGCGCGCTTTCTGCGCCCTTCAAGCCACTCCTGGGCCCAGTCCGGTGTGGTGGAGACGGGTGCGGCGTGCTCGTCCGCCGCCCAGAGCAGCAGCAGCCCCAGCGCGTGCTTGCACGGGAACTTCCGGCTCGGGCAACTGCATTTGTAGGCCGGGCCCGTGGTGTCGACGACCGTCTGGTACGGCTTGCTGCCGCTGCCCTTGCACAGGCCCCACACGGCCCCCGAGCCGCTGCTGCCCGCACCGGACCACGGCCCGGCCGTGCCGAGTCTGTTTCCCGCTCTGCGTGACGCGTCGTCAGGAGCCAGTGCCAGCACCTGATCCGACGTCCAGCGCACCCCCTGCTCCGGGTGGTTCGGGGGTTCTCCCCCGTTAGATCGCAGCATGATGAAGACGCTACGCAGCACCACTGACAATCGGCCTGACCTGCGGATTCGCACGCCCGGTAGCAACTTGTCCTTACCTTCCCTTTACGATTGGCTGCAGGTCTCAGCTTCAAGATCCGGGGGGATTCCGTATGAACCGCACCACTTGCACCGCCCGCACCATCCGCGCCGCCGTCTGCGCCGTCGCCTTCACCGGTCTCACGCTCGGCCTCTCCGCCTGCTCCGAGGCCGTCGACGCCGTCGACAAGGCCACGAACGAGACGTACGAAGTCACGTACGAGGTCACCGGGAAGAACGTCGACTCGATCGACTTCCACGGCGGTGGCGGCAACGCGATGGAGCCGAAGATCGAGACGGTGCAGAAGCCCACGCTGCCGTGGAAGAAGACGGTCACGTTGCGCGGCATCATGCCGCCTGCGGTCATGCCGGCTGCCGCGGACATCACCGGTTCCGAGGTCAGCTGCAAGATCACGTACAAGGGCAAGGTCATCAAGGAGGAGAAGGGCGAGGGCCTGGCCGCCGCGGCCGGTTGCATCGCGGTCTCCCCGATCGTGGAGTAACTCCCCTGCGAATCCTCGCCATTGAGGCCCTGAGCTGCGGCGACGGTCGATTGTCAGTGGCATGGTGCACGGTGGATCCCACATCGGGTCGAACGATCTGGAGGGGGATCCATGACCGTGTACGAAACCGGCGCGACCGTCGCCGCAGCCACCGGGGCCGAGGCTCTGCGGCCGCATGCCGAGGACGCATTCGCCGAGGAACTCAAGGCGCTCGCCGCGGCTGACGACCGGCCGCGGCCGGTCGGCTGGCAGCTGTCGCCGTGGGCCGTCGCCACCTATCTGCTCGGCGGCACGCTGCCTGGGGGCACGGTGATCACGCCCAAGTACGTGGGGCCGCGCCGGATCGTCGAGGTCGCCGTCACCACACTCGCCACCGACCGGGCGCTACTACTGCTCGGCGTGCCGGGCACCGCCAAGACCTGGGTCTCCGAGCACCTCGCCGCGGCCGTCAGCGGTGACTCGACGCTGCTCGTGCAGGGCACGGCGGGCACGCCCGAGGAGGCGATCCGCTACGGCTGGAACTACGCCCAGCTGCTCGCCCACGGCCCCAGCCGGGACGCGCTCGTGCCCAGCCCCGTCATGCGCGCGATGTCCGAGGGTATGACCGCTCGGGTCGAGGAACTCACCCGTATCCCCGCGGACGTACAGGACTCGCTGATCACGATCCTGTCCGAGAAGACCCTGCCGATTCCTGAGTTGGGGCAGGAGGTGCAGGCGGTGCGCGGGTTCAACCTCATCGCCACGGCCAATGACCGAGACCGCGGGGTCAACGACCTGTCCAGCGCGCTGCGCCGCCGGTTCAACACCGTCGTGCTGCCGCTGCCCGCGACGCCCGAGGACGAGGTCGGCATCGTGTCGCGGCGCGTCGACCAGATAGGGCGCTCGCTCGATCTGCCGGCCGTGCCGGAGGGGCTCGAGGAGATCCGCCGGGTGGTCACTGTCTTCCGGGAGCTGCGGGACGGCGTCTCGGCCGACGGCCGCACCAAGCTCAAGTCACCCTCGGGCACGCTCTCCACGGCCGAGGCGATCTCCGTCGTCACGGGCGGTCTCGCGCTCGCCGCGCACTTCGGCGACGGCGTGCTGCGGCCGGGCGATGTGGCGGCCGGCATCCTCGGGGCGGTCGTCCGCGACCCGGCGGCGGACCGGGTCATCTGGCAGGAGTACCTGGAGACGGTGGTCCGTGAGCGCGAGGGCTGGAAGGACTTCTACCGCGCCTGCCGCGAGGTGAGCGCATGACTGGGCCCCTGCTGCTCGGCGTCCGTCACCACGGGCCGGGTTCGGCGCGGGCGGTGCGGGCCGCGCTGGAGGCGGCGTCGCCACCGGCGGTGCTGATCGAGGGGCCGCCCGAGGGAGACGCGCTGCTCGCGCTCGCGGCGGACGAGCAGATGCGCCCGCCGGTCGCGCTGCTCGCGCATGCCGTGGACGACCCGGGGCGGGCCGCGTTCTGGCCACTGGCCGAGTTCTCCCCGGAATGGGTGGCGATCCGCTGGGCGCTCGCCCGGGGGGTGCCGGTGCGCTTCATCGACCTCCCGGCAGCGCATTCCCTGGCGCTGGCGGCCGAGGAGGAGGCCCGGGGCGCGGACGCGGCCCAGCCGGACGAGGCGTCAGGCACGGACCCGGCCCTGCAGGACCCGGCCCAGCCGGACTCGGCCCCCGCACGGCCCGAGCCGGCGGACGAGCCCGTCCTGACGCCGGGCGGCGAGCCGAGCGGCGTACGCATCGATCCCATCGCGGTCCTCGCCGAAACCGCCGGGTACGACGACCCGGAGCGCTGGTGGGAGGACGTCGTCGAGCACCGCGGGTCCGCGGCCGAGGCCCCGCCCCGGCACATGGCCGAAGCCGGGCCCCGGCCGGTACCGGAGTCCGTGTCCCAGGTCGGGACCCCGGCTGGGCCCGGGCACGCCTCCGGACCCGGGCACGCCTCCGGGCCTGTGGTCGCGCCCGAGTCCCGGGCCGGTGCCGAGGCCGGGCAGGCGTCCGGGGACGGGCCCGGTCCTGCGGTCGCGGCGGCACCCCGTTCCCACGGTGCCGACCCCCGCGCCCCCTTCGTGGCGCTCGGTGAAGCGATGGCCGCGTTGCGCGAGATGTACGGGCACGGCGGGCACGAACGCGATCTCGCGCGCGAGGCCCATATGCGGATCCAACTGCGCGCCGCGAGCAAGGAGTTCGGGGACGGCGTAGCCGTCGTCTGCGGCGCCTGGCACGTGCCCGCGCTCGCCGCGAAGACCACCGTCGCCGCCGACAAGGCCCTCCTCAAAGGCCTGCCCAAGGTCAAGACCGAGATGACCTGGGTGCCCTGGACGCACCGCAGGCTCGCCCGGCACAGCGGGTACGGCGCGGGGATCGACTCGCCCGGGTGGTACGGGCATCTCTTCGGCGCGCCCGACCGGCCCGTCGAGCGCTGGATGACCAAGGTCGCGGGGCTGCTGAGGGACGAGGACCGGATGGTCTCGTCCGCCCATGTCATCGAGGCCGTCCGGCTCGCCGACACGCTCGCCGCCATGCGCGGCCGTCCGCTCGCCGGACTGACCGAGACGACCGATGCCGTCCGGGCCGTGATGTGCGACGGCTCCGACGTGCCGCTCGACCTCATCCGCGACCGGTTGATCGTCGGGGACGTGCTCGGCGAGGTGCCGGACGCCGCGCCTGCTGTGCCGTTGCAGCGCGACCTGAGCCGGCTCCAGCGCAGCCTGCGGCTCAAACCGGAAGCGCTGGAGCGGGAGTTGGACCTCGACCTGCGCAAGGATGCCGACGCGGCGAAGAGCCGGCTGCTGCACCGGCTGCGGCTGCTGGCCATCGGCTGGGGCGAGCCCGTCACGGGCCGGGGGAGCACGGGCACGTTCCGGGAGAGCTGGCGGCTGCGCTGGGAGCCCGAGCTGTTCGTCCGGGTCGCGGAGGCCGGGGTCTGGGGTACGACGGTGCTCTCCGCGGCCACGGCGAAGGCCGAGAACAGAGCCGTGTCGGCGGCCGCCCTCGCCGATGTCACCGCGCTGGCCGAGCAGTGCCTGCTGGCCGAACTGCCCGACGCGCTCCCCGTCGTGATGAAGGCGCTCGCCGACCGCGCCGCCCTCGACGCCGACGTCGGCCATCTCGCCCAGGCGCTGCCCGCCCTGGCACGCTCCCTGCGGTACGGGGATGTGCGGTCCACCGGCACGGCCGCGCTCGGCGAGGTCGCGGCCGGGCTCGCCGAGCGCATCTGCGTAGGCCTGCCGCCCGCGTGCACCGGGCTCGACGCGGACGGCGCGGCCGAGATGCGGAGCCATCTGGACGGGGTGCACACAGCGGTCGGGCTGCTGCCCAAGGCGCGGGAGCTGAGCGATCGCTGGGGCTCCGTACTGCACCGGCTCGCGGCACGCGACACCGTGCCGGGGGTGATACGCGGCCGGGCCGCCCGGCTGCTGCTGGACGACGGGCGGCTCGCGGAGGACGAGGCCGCGCGGCTCATGGCCCTCGCGCTCTCGCCGGGCACGCCGCCCGCCGAAGCGGCTGCCTGGATCGAGGGTTTCGTCGGCGGCGCGTCCGGGGGAGGGATGCTCCTCGTCCATGACGAGCGCCTGCGCACACTCGTCGACGCCTGGCTGACCGGCGTGCCCGCGGACGCCTTCACCGACGTACTGCCGCTGCTGCGCCGCACCTTCTCCGCGTACGAATCGGGTGTCCGCCGCACCCTGGGCGAGCTGGTCCGGCGCGGATCCGCGCCGACACCCGGCCTGGTGCAGGCCACGCCCACGATGCCCGGATTCGGCCCCGGCCTCGACCAGCCGCGGGCGGACGCGGTGCTGCCGGTGCTCCGGCTGCTCCTCGGAATCGACGACAACGACCATGCGGGGGTGGCCCGATGACAGGGACCGAGTACGACGAGCGGCTGCGGCGCTGGAGGCTGGTGCTCGGCGGGGAGTCCGCCGACGGCACCGGGTGCGCGCTCGCGGGCACCGACGCGGCGATGGACGGCGCTCTCACCGCCCTCTACGGCAGCGGCGGTGGCAGCCACCAGGGCGGACGCGACCGTTCAGCCGGGCTCGGGGCGTCCGCGCCGTCCGTCGCGCGCTGGCTCGGCGACATCCGTACGTACTTCCCCAGCTCCGTCATCCAGGTCATGCAGCGCGACGCGATCGACCGGCTCGGACTGTCCACGCTCCTGCTGGAGCCGGAGATGCTGGAAGCCGTCGAGGCGGACGTCCACCTCGTCGGCACGCTGCTCTCCCTCAACAAGGCGATGCCCGAGACGACCAAGGAGACAGCAAGGGCCGTCGTACGGAAGGTGGTGGACGACCTCGAGAAGCGGCTCGCCACCCGCACCCGGTCCACCCTCACGGGTGCCCTCGACCGCTCGGCGAAGATCAACCGGCCGCGCCACCGGGACATCGACTGGGACCGCACCATCCGGGCCAACCTCAAGAACTATCTGCCTGAGTTCAACACCGTCGTCCCTGAGCGGCTGATCGGATACGGCCGGGCGTCCCAGTCCGTGAAGAAGGACGTCGTCCTCTGCATCGACCAGTCGGGCTCGATGGCGGCCTCCGTCGTCTACGCATCCGTCTTCGGCGCGGTCCTGGCGTCGATGCGCTCCATCGCCACCCGCCTCGTCGTCTTCGACACCGCCGTCGTCGACCTCACCGACCAGCTCGACGACCCGGTCGACGTCCTGTTCGGCACCCAGCTCGGCGGCGGCACCGACATCAACAGGGCGCTTGCGTACTGCCAGTCGCAGATCACCCGCCCCGCCGACACCGTCGTCGTACTGATCAGCGACCTCTACGAGGGCGGCATACGGGACGAGATGCTGAAGCGGGTCGCGGCGATGAAGGCGTCGGGCGTGCAGTTCGTAGCGCTGCTCGCGCTCTCCGACGAGGGGACACCCGCGTACGACCGGCAGCACGCCGCGGCTCTCGCGGCGCTGGGCGCACCGGCCTTCGCATGTACGCCGGACCTCTTCCCGGATGTGATGGCGGCGGCGATCGAGAAGCGTCCACTGCCCATACCGGACATGGCGACTCATCAGTAACGTAGGACTTGCGCCGAACCGGGAGACTCGGCGAGCATCGTCCCGATCCCCGCGGAAGGTCCGCTTCCGCCCACCGGGAAGGCTCCTTCACCCGTGACTGCCGCAGCTGTTCGTTCTGCTGCTGTCCTGTGCGCACTGCGTCGGGCGGCGGGCGAGCGGCGTGCGCTGCAGGTGATGCTGTTTCTCGGAGGCCTGCTGACCGTCGGTTTCCTGTACGGCGGACAGGCGCACGCGGCGGAGCCGACGGACCTGGTGCCGGCGCCGCCGGTGTCGGCAGCGCAGGTCCAGGGCTACGCCCAGGGCACTGTCGCCGATGCCACCCCGGTCGTCGACGCCGCCGCCCAGGACGTTCTGCCGCCCATCGCGGCCCGGGCCGCCAACGGCGTCGTCCCGGTCGCCGGTCAGGCGGTCGGCGACGCCGGCGGCCTCGCCCAGGGTGTGGCCGGCGACGTGACGCCGTTCGCCGGCGGTGTCGTCAGCGAGGTCCAGCCGTTCGCCGGTGGAGTCGTCTTCGACGTCCGGCCGTTCGCCGGTGGAGTCGTCGGCTCGGTTCAGCCGCTCGTCCACACGGTGGTCGACCACGTGGCGCCGGTCGCGTACGGCGTCGGCGGCAGCACCGGCTCCCTCGCGCAGGGTGTCGTCGGCGACGTGACGCCGTTCGCGGGCGGTGTGGTCTCCGGGGTCCAGCCGTTCGCGCAGGACGTGACCGGCACGGTCACCGCAGCCCCGCTCGCCGGCAACGCCATTTCCGGCGTCCAGGGCGTGGCCTTCTCGGTCACTCCGGGTTACGCGTCGCATCTGACGCAGAACATCTGACGCAGAACATCTGACAGGCGGGTCGGAAGTTCTCCGTTCTATGGAGCTCCACGGGCGGTCCTCATTGGGGTGGGGACCGCCCGGTTCCGTTTCCGGCACAGCCCCCGGGGCGGTCTGTGACAGTTATCACCGCCCAGGCGTGAGCTGCGATTTAGGGACCCACGTCCCACGGGGATAACCTGCGAGACGGACATGCCGCGTCCACGGACACCGTGTACGCCTTCCTTGTGACCGCAGTCACGTTGCCCTTCGCGGCACTGCCCACGCAGACAACGAACCGCGATCATCAGAAAAGGGACGGACGCGCGTGGACCTGTTCGAGTACCAGGCGAGGGACCTCTTCGCCAAGCACGGTGTACCGGTGCTGGCCGGTGAAGTCATCGACACGCCTGAGGCGGCGCGCGAGGTGACCGAGCGTCTGGGCGGCCGGTCGGTCGTCAAGGCGCAGGTGAAGGTCGGCGGCCGCGGAAAGGCCGGCGGCGTCAAGCTGGCCTCCGACCCGGACGACGCGGTCGAGAAGGCCGGCCAGATCCTCGGCATGGACATCAAGGGCCACACGGTCCACAAGGTGATGCTGGCCGAGACCGCGCCGGAGATCGCCGAGGAGTACTACGTCTCGTATCTCCTCGACCGCACCAACCGCACCTTCCTGGCCATGGCCTCCGTCCAGGGCGGCGTGGAGATCGAGGTCGTCGCGGAGGAGAACCCCGAGGCCCTCGCGAAGATCCCGGTCAACGCCAACGAGGGCGTCGACCTGGACAAGGCCCGTGAGATCGTCGCGGCCGCGAAGTTCCCGGCCGATGTCGCCGACCAGGTCGCCGACATCATGGTGACCCTGTGGAAGACCTTCATCGAAGAGGACGCGCTCCTCGTCGAGGTCAACCCGCTGGCCAAGGTCGCCGACGGCCGTGTCATCGCGCTCGACGGCAAGGTCTCGCTCGACGAGAACGCGGACTTCCGTCAGCCCGAGCACGCGGCGCTCGAGGACAAGGACGCAGCCAACCCGCTCGAGGCTGCCGCCAAGGCCAAGAACCTCAACTACGTCAAGCTCGACGGCGAGGTCGGCATCATCGGCAACGGCGCGGGTCTGGTCATGTCGACCCTCGACGTCGTCGCGTACGCCGGTGAGAACCACGGCGGCGTGAAGCCCGCCAACTTCCTCGACATCGGCGGCGGCGCCTCCGCCGAGGTCATGGCGAACGGCCTCGAGATCATCCTCGGCGACCCGGACGTCAAGTCCGTCTTCGTCAACGTCTTCGGTGGCATCACCGCGTGCGACGAGGTCGCCAACGGCATCGTGCAGGCCCTGGCGCTGCTGAAGTCCAAGGGCGAGGAAGTCACCAAGCCGCTGGTCGTGCGCCTCGACGGCAACAACGCGGAGCTGGGTCGCAAGATCCTTTCCGACGCCAACCACCCGCTTGTGCAGCGCGTGGACACCATGGACGGCGCGGCCGACAAGGCCGCCGAGCTCGCGGCCGCGAAGTAAGGGAAGAGGGACTCCAGAACCATGGCTATCTTCCTCACCAAGGACAGCAAGGTCATCGTCCAGGGCATGACCGGCGCCACGGGCATGAAGCACACCAAGCTCATGCTGAACGACGGCACCAACATCGTCGGTGGCGTGAACCCGCGCAAGGCGGGCACGACCGTCGACTTCGACGGCACCGAGGTGCCGGTCTTCGGCTCCGTGGCCGAGGCGATGGAGAAGACCGGGGCCGACGTCTCCGTCCTCTTCGTGCCGCCGGCCTTCGCCAAGGCCGCCGTCGTCGAGGCGATCGACGCGGAGATCGGCCTCGCGGTCGTCATCACCGAGGGCATCGCGGTCCACGACTCCGCCGCCTTCTGGGCGTACGCGACCGCCAAGGGCAACAAGACCCGGATCATCGGTCCGAACTGCCCCGGCCTGATCACCCCCGGCCAGTCCAACGCCGGCATCATCCCGGGCGACATCACCAAGCCCGGCCGCATCGGTCTCGTGTCCAAGTCCGGCACGCTGACCTACCAGATGATGTACGAGCTCCGTGACATCGGCTTCTCCTCGGCCGTCGGCATCGGTGGCGACCCGGTCATCGGCACGACCCACATCGACGCGCTGGCCGCTTTCGAGGCCGACCCGGAGACCGAGCTGATCGTGATGATCGGCGAGATCGGCGGCGACGCCGAGGAGCGTGCGGCGGACTTCATCGCGAAGAACGTCACCAAGCCGGTCGTCGGTTACGTCGCGGGCTTCACCGCTCCCGAGGGCAAGACCATGGGCCACGCCGGCGCCATCGTCTCCGGCTCCTCCGGCACGGCCGCGGCGAAGAAGGAGGCCCTCGAGGCCGCTGGCGTCAAGGTCGGCAAGACGCCGACCGAGACGGCCAAGCTGGCGCGCGAGATCCTGGGCGCCTGACCTTCGCGGTAGGTACCCCGTCACGTACGAGTGGGCCCGCTCCTCCAGGTGAATCCTGTGAGGTGCGGGCCCACTCGCGTACTTGAGCCACTCACCTGGTCAGCGCACCTGGGGCAGGAGTCGTTCGGGACCGTGCGCGGGCTCGGCGAGCAGCTTCGCGCGCAGCGCCACGTCCCGCGGGGTCAGCTTCTGCGGCCCGCCGTGCGGCGGTACGCCACCGACCTGCTGCCCGGGGGCGAGCGGCGGTTCGTACCGCGTCGGCGCGGTGGTCAGGGTGTAGGCCGTGGCGCCGATGATCAGCGTGGTGACGGTGATGGCGGCTCGCGTGCAGAACCGGGCCCGGCGCTCGCAGTCCGTACGTACTGCTCTGGCGGAGCTCAGCCGCGGCACCGGGCCGGCGTTCGCGAGGGCCGTGAACTGCTCGCGCAGCGTCTCGGGCACGACGAGCTCCGGCACCCGCTCGGCGAGGGCGGCCCGCGCGTGCACCACGCGGTTGGCCGTGGCGGGGGTGCTCGCCTCGGTCTCGGCGGCCGTCTCGGGGAGGTCGAGGCCGAGGCCGTCGTAGAGCATCAGTGTGCGGCGGTACGGTGGGGGCAGTTCCAGCAGTGCTTCGAGCAGCCCGCGCCGCCCATGTCCGACGGGAGCGATGTCGGGGTGCCGGTGGGCGGCCCGTAGCCGCTGCCAGGGGGACATGGCGTATTCGTACGAGGCGGCCCGTACCCAGCCCGCGGGGTCCGGATCGACGGCGACCTTTGGCCAGTGCTGCCACGCGAGATGGAAGGCGCGCTCGACCGACTCGTGGGAGAGCCGGAGCCTACCGGTGAGCACATAGGTCTGGCGTACGAGGGCGGGGGCGGCGTACGCGTAGAGGGCGTCGAAGGCCTCGGCGGGGGTGAACTGGGGGGGTGCGGCCGGTTCCGGTGGCTTCGGCGCCGGGCCCTGCCCGGAGGCGGGGGCCGGCGATCCGCGCCGGTCAAGGTGCGGCGGGGCGGGGCTGGCCGGGAACGTAGGCGGTTTGGCCGTGCGCGTGGCGGCGGGTTCGGGCCGGCAGGCAGATGATTCGCGGGATTCCCTGGACTCCCTGGATTCCCTGGACTCCTTGGTCCTCTCGGCAGAGTCGGCGAGCAGCCTCGCGTACAGCTCGCGGTTGCGCCCCTGTGGGCTGCTGCGGCCGGACTCCCAGGATCTGATCGTCGCCTGCGTGACGCCCATCACGCTCGCGACCTCCTCCTCGCTCAGAAACTTCGCCTCGCGCCGCCTGCGCCGTTCCACTGGGGAGGGCAGCGGGGTGGGGACGGAGCGTGTGGTGCTCTGAGTCATGAAGGGCTCCCGGCAGCACTGCACTCGACGAAAAAGTACATAAAAGTATATTGAGCGACACAACGGGTGATTGCCTGTTACTCGGCTATGGCGCGTGTCGTTGGCAGCATGGCCGCGTGACCCAAATGACCGATCGCAGCCCTTCTGTGCCGCAGGCCCCGGTCCCCGTGCAGGGCGGCCCCGTGCCCGCCCTGGCCACCTCCTTCATGCGCGGGGCGACCGCGGCAGGGCTCGGGCTGGGCGCTCTCTCCGTCGTGGTGATGGCGCTGTGGATCAGCTCTCCGTACCCGGAGAGCGGTCCTGATGGGGCGCTGCACCTCGTCGCCAGCCTGTGGCTGCTGGCCCACGGCACCGAGCTCGTACGCGCCGGCACGCTCGAAGGGGCCCCGGCGCCGGTGGGGGTCGTGCCGCTGCTCTTCGTCGCGCTGCCCGCCTGGCTGGTGCACCGGGCGGCGCGCGATGCGCTGGAGCTGGGCGAGGGGCGGCTGCGGCCGTCGGTGCCGGGTGCGCTGTGCGCGGTGACCGCTGGATATCTCCTGGTCGGCATGGCTGCGGCGGTCTACGCGGCGGGCGGACCGCTGGCGGCGGATCCGCTGAGCGCGCTGGTCCATCTGCCGCTGGTGACCACGGGCGCAGCGGCGGCCGGGGTGTGGACGGCGAGCGGCAGGCCGCACGGGCCGCTGCCCGCCTGGCTGCCCGGGCGGGCACGGGTGGTGCTCGCCCGCACCCGGGTGGGCGTCGCGCTGCGGTCCGCCGCGGCGGGGGCGCTGGCGCTGCTGGGCGGCGGGGCGCTGCTGTTCGCGGTGTCGCTGGTGTGGCACGCGGACGCGACGCAGGATTCGTTCCTGCACCTGGCGGAGGCGTGGTCGGGGCGGCTCGCGGTGCTGCTGCTGGGGTTCGCGCTGGTGCCGAACGCGGCGGTGTGGGGTGCGGCGTACGGGCTCGGCCCAGGATTCGCGCTCGGTACGGGGGCGACGGCGACCCCGCTCGCGCTGGCCGGGGACCCTGCGCTGCCGCACTTCCCGCTGCTGGCCGCGATCCCGGATGCGGGGCGGGGGACGCCGCTGCACTGGGCGGCGGTGGCTGTGCCGGTGGTGGCAGGGGTGGTGATCGCGTGGTTCACGGTACGGGCGGCGGCGCCGCGGCACGGGGCACGGGAGACCGCGTGGGGCGTCGGCGAGACCGTGCTGACGGCGCTCCTGGGTGCGGTCGGCTGCGCGGTCCTGACGGCCCTGATGGCGGCGGCCGCGGGCGGCCCGATGGGCACGGACCGGCTGGCGGAGTTCGGCCCGGTGTGGTGGCTGACGGGGGCGGCGGCGCTGGCATGGACGGCAGGCATCGGGGTGCCGGGGGCGCTGGGGGTGCGCGCGTGGCGAGTGCGGGTGCCGGGGCGCTGGTGGAGGCGCGGGGCGGTGGAGCCGGTGCCCGAGCCGGTCCCGGAGGCTGCGGCACCGGTGAAGGCCGTGCCCGCACCTGCCCGGCCGCCGGAGCCGGACGACGGGGTGTCGGAGACGTACGACTTCCTGCCGTCGGGTTCCTGGGCGGAGCGGGAGGGCCGGGAGGAGCGGGCGGCGGCGCTCAAGGAGGCGTCGGGGGGTTTGACGGCGAAGTTTCAGCCGGCGACGCCGGAGCGGGAGCCGGAGTCTGAGTCGGCGCTGACTGAGGCACCGGCGGCGGAGGAGCCGCCGGGGGAGGGGGCCGACCCCCCACCCCCCGGTGAACTGCCCGGGCGGGCTACTCCCTGATGCCGATCACACCGCGCAGCGGGTCCGGGAGCAGGTCGTTGCAGGCGAGTTGGCCCGACTGCGTCAGGGCATCGTTCACGCAGGTGTAGTAGTCCCGGTAGACGAGCTGCGCCGTGAACGACGCCGCCACGATCACCAGCGCGATGCTCGCCATCACCAGGCCGCTCACTGCCGCCGTCAGCTGGGGCTTGTTCGGCGAAGTCGGCGAAGTCGGCGACGTCGCCGACGTCGGACGTGCGGCGGGCGGGGGTGAGGTCACCGCGTCCGTGGCGCTGCGTTGGGGCTTGCCGCGCAGGGAGCTGATGCTCCAGTACAGCGCCAGCGCGCCAAGCAGCAGCCCGATCTCCGGGAAGTCGAACAGCGCGAAGAAGAACGCCCACATCCCCGACAGCAGCGCATAGCGCGCCCTGCGCTGGGCCGGGTCCGTCGGGTCCCAGCGGAGGCCGCCGGGGGGGCCGCCGTCCGGGCCCTGCCGGCCGCCGCCGTTCTGGCCGTTCTGGCCGCCGGGGCGGCCGCCGAAGCCGCCGCCCGAGGAGCGGCCCGGCTGGCGGCTGCTCCACTGACTGCCCCAGCCGGAGCCGTCACCGCCCGAGGAGCCCGAGGGCCCGGAGGAGCCGGACCCGGAGGAGTCGGAGTCGTCGGAGTCATTGCTGTTGTTCGCCGGGCGGCGCGGCTGCCAGGGCTGGTCCGGCCTGCCCTCCGGCGGCGGCGCGAAGGGGTTGTTGTCGTCCGTGGACTGGCGCTCCCGCGGCAACAGGAGGTCCGTACGGCGGCGTCGGTCCGGCATGTGGTGAACGTCTTCCCCTCAGACCCAGCGCACATGGGGTCTTGTGTCGTAGTGCCCGTCTGGGGACGGGACCTGTCCCCAGACGCTACCTCCCGGCCACGCCCCCGTCCCGTGGGGGCCGTTCTGTGTGCCGGTATCGTTGCTGACGGTCGGCCCCTTCGTAGAGTTCCCCTATCGAGGGGCGCGATTCGTTCGTACGACCACACACAGCCGCACAGCAAGCGGTACAGCAAGCCGCACCGCACCGCCAGAAAGAGCCCCGACGTGGCCTCCCCGCCCTCCTCCCGCCGTCCCGCACGCCTTGTCGTCCTGGTCTCCGGGTCCGGTACGAATCTCCAGGCCCTGCTCGACGCGATCGACGAGGATCCGCAGGGCTTCGGTGCCCGTATCGTCGCCGTCGGGGCCGACCGGGACGGGATCGCCGGTCTCGAGCGCGCGGAGCGCGCCGGGCTGCCCACCTTCGTGTGCAAGGTGAAGGACTACGAGACCCGCGACGCCTGGGATCTCGCACTCACCGAGGCCACCGCCGCGTACGAACCGGATCTGGTCGTCTCGGCCGGCTTCATGAAGATCGTGGGGAAGGAATTCCTCGCCCGCTTCGGCGGCCGCTGCGTCAATACGCATCCCGCCCTGCTGCCCAGCTTCCCGGGGGCCCATGGCGTGCGCGACGCGCTCGCGTACGGCGCCAAGGTCACCGGGTGCACCGTCCACTTCGTCGACGACGGCGTCGACACCGGCCCGATCATCGCGCAGGGCGTGGTCGAGGTACGGGACGAGGACGACGAAGTCGCTCTCCATGAGCGCATCAAGGAAGTCGAGCGACGGCTGCTCGTCGATGTCGTAGGGCTTCTGGCCCGTAACGACTACCACATTGAGGGACGAAAGGTAGTTTTCCCGTGACTGTTGAGGCTGCTGCGAAGCGAGCCGTCCGGCGAGCGCTGGTCAGTGTGTATGACAAGACGGGGCTTGAGGAGCTCGCCCGCGGGCTGCACGAGGCGGGTGTGGAACTGGTCTCCACCGGCTCGACCGCCGCGAAGATCGCCGCGGCCGGGGTGCCGGTCACCAAGGTCGAGGAGCTCACCGGCTTCCCCGAGTGTCTGGACGGCCGGGTCAAGACGCTGCACCCGCGCGTGCACGCCGGGATCCTCGCCGACCTGCGGCTCGAGTCGCACCGTGAGCAGCTCGCCGAGCTGGACGTGGAGCCGTTCGGCCTCGTCGTCGTGAACCTGTATCCCTTCCAGGAGACCGTCCGCTCCGGCGCGGCTCCCGACGAGTGCGTCGAGCAGATCGACATCGGCGGCCCGTCGATGGTCCGCGCGGCGGCGAAGAACCATCCGTCGGTCGCGGTTGTCACCAGCCCGGCGCGGTACGGCGATGTGCTCAACGCCGTCAGGAGCGGCGGCTTCGACCTGGCCGCGCGCAAGCGCCTGGCCGCGGAAGCCTTCCAGCACACCGCCGCGTACGACGTGGCCGTAGCGTCCTGGTTCACCAACGCGTACGCCCCCGAGGAGGGCGCGACCCTGCCCGAGTTCCTGGCCGGCGCGTGGGAGCGCAAGGCCACCCTCCGGTACGGCGAGAACCCCCACCAGGCCGCCGCGCTCTACACCGACGGGCAGCCGGGCGGGCTCGCCAACGCCGAGCAGTTGCACGGCAAGGAGATGTCCTTCAACAACTACGTGGACACCGAGGCGGCGCGCCGTGCCGCCTTCGACCACGAGGAGCCGTGCGTCGCGATCATCAAGCACGCCAACCCGTGCGGCATCGCGGTCGGCGCGGACGTCGCCGAGGCGCACCGCAAGGCGCACGCCTGCGACCCGCTCTCCGCGTTCGGCGGGGTGATCGCGGTCAACCGCCCGGTCAGCGTGGCGATGGCCGAGCAGGTCGCGGATATCTTCACCGAGGTCATCGCCGCGCCGGCGTACGAGGACGGGGCGGTCGAGGTCCTGGCCCGGAAGAAGAACATCCGGGTCCTGCAGGTCGAGGGCACCCCGCTGCAGCCCGGCGACCTCAAGCCGGTCTCCGGCGGTGCGCTGCTCCAGGAGTCCGACGCCTTCCAGGCGGAGGGCGACGACCCGGCCAACTGGACGCTCGCCACGGGCGAGGCGCTGTCCGCCGACCAGCTGGCGGAACTCGCCTTCGCCTGGAAGGCCTGCCGCGCGGTGAAGTCGAACGCGATCCTGCTCGCGAAGGACGGTGCGTCCGTGGGCGTCGGCATGGGCCAGGTCAACCGCGTCGACTCCGCGAAGCTCGCGGTGGAGCGCGCGGGGGAGGAGCGCGCGCAGGGCTCGTACGCCGCGTCCGACGCGTTCTTCCCGTTCCCGGACGGCCTGGAGATCCTGCTCGCGGCGGGCGTCAAGGCGGTGGTGCAGCCGGGCGGTTCGGTGCGGGACGAGTTGGTGGTGGAGGCGGCGAAGAAGGCGGGCGTGACGATGTACTTCACGGGCACGCGGCACTTCTTCCACTGACGCGCACCCCGCCGACTACCGCCGACGGCCCGTCGGCGGTTGTCGGCGGGTCGTCGGCCGGCGCGGCGGGAAGGGCCGTGAGAACGGCCGAAGGCCGTAAACCCGCCGGCCGGCGGGGGTTAGGCCGTGGTGCAAAGCAGGGTGGGGGGTGCGGCGGGGGGCCCCGCCGGCGCACTCGCGCCG
>NZ_JBSFMS010000139.1:0-18615 GCF_053599675.1 Streptomyces sp. NPDC000880
AGACTATCCCCCATAGCACCATAATGCGAGAGATGGTCTTTTTCGCGCCCCCGGCAGGGTGGGAGGTCAGCGGTTGGCGCGGTACTCGGCGTCCAGGGCCCGCAGAGCGTCGGCCCATTCGGGCGTGCCCGGCTGCTCCTCGAGGTCCCGGATCAGGGCGCGCCCGTCGGGGTTGCCGACCTTGGAGCCGTCGGGGTTGGTCCACTCGTACGCGGGCTGCGCAGCGACCGTCAGGCAGAGGCGGAACACGTCCTGCGGGGCGTCGTTGTGCTCGCACTCGATCGGGGCCGCGATGGCGACGCCCGTGGGCAGCGGCTCGGCGATGGGGCCGCACTGGCGGTTGCCCATGGTGCGGCAGTCCCAGCCCGATTCGTCTTCGTCGACGATGCCGTCCCGGTTGTCGTCACCGGGCAGTACGGCAGCCGCGGTCACGGTCGGGGCGGGGCCGGCCTGAGCGGCGGACGGGGTGGAGGAGAGGGAAGCGAGCGTCCCGAGAACCATCACGGCCACGGCAGCGGCGAAGATCGCGGCCGGACGGGGGCTGCGGAAGATGCGGTGCAGGATGCGCATTGGGTGTCCTTCGGTTCGGAAGTTCCCCGGGTTGCTCTCCCGGGGCGCCGGTTGGGGCGTGGTTGAGAAGTTACACACCCCCGGGCAGAAAAGTACAGCGATGAGACTGAGAAGGTTCGGAGCAGCACCATTCACCATCGCTTACAGGGAACTTGAGCGATCCCCTTTCAGTATCAGTCTTACTTCTGTACTGTTTTACCTGTCGGCAGGGAAACCCGCCGATCTCCGGAGAGCAACCGGGGACCGCCCGAACTGAAGGAACACGAAAATGCCCGTCACCCTGGACAAGACCCCGGAGCCCCGCCCCGAGGACATGGACCGCGCCCCGGCCTACCGCCCCCAGCTCGCCAAGCTCACCGCGCTGTTCTTCGTCATCGCCGACGACGAAGGCCAGTGGGCGCCCGACGCCGCGCCCCACACCCGCGACGTCCTCTGCGTCGAACGCGCCGCCACCCACGACGTGGAGCGCGCCATGCAGAAGCTGGACATCCTCAACGAGTGCGACGGGTACCCCGGCATCGGCCTGGTGGAGCTCTACGCCGTGAGCGCCGCGCACGCCGCCGGCCTGGCCCGCCGCGCCTACTTCAACACCCTGGCGGTCACGGAAGCCGAGAACGCCGCCTTCGGCCGCTCTGACGCCTGACCAGACCGGCGCCGCCCGTGCGGTCGACGGGCGGCGCCACACAGCCCATACGCGCCCGCGCGCGATGGAACGGTCCAGAAAGTCCAGAAACCCCGTCTGCCTGTCCTCCTGCCCCGTTCTCTCGGCCGTCTGCCTGCCTGGCGGGCCGGCCGCTCACCGGAAGGTTCCCTCTCTCATGGCGCTCCCTGCTTGGCTCCAGTCGCACCCCCGTGGCCCGCTGTCGTCCGCCGTCCCCTCGTTCGTGTCGTTCACCGACGAGGTGGCCCGGTTGTTGGGTCTGCCGCCCGCCCGGTCGGTGGAGCTGTACGAGCGGAGCTTCGAGACCGATCACGCCTGGCTGCTGTGGAAGTCCAACCCGAGCGGGGCGAGCCTCTGCCTGGACCGGCCCGGCGTTCACCCGCGGGAGTGCGTGGTCATCAAGGTCGAGTGGCACCACTCCCCGGACCCGGTCGTCATCGCCGCGATGGTCCGGGCGTACGAGCGCCGTGGCCGCCGTTCCCTGCTGCCCCGGCTGCTGCGCCGTAGCTGAGCCCGTCCGTCCCCCAGCTCCCTGCCCGTCCCGGCCGCCGCCGGATCTCCGAAGGAACGCCCGTGTCTGCCCCTGCCCTGTTCGAGCTGCCCGCCGCAACCCCCGTACGCCCGGCCGCTGTCGACTCCGGTCCCCGCCGGTCCGGCATTACCGTCCTGTCGTACGGACTGGGGGCGGACAGCACGGCGATCCTGCTGCAGTTCCTCTCGGACCCGGAGCGGTACGGCCTCGCGCGGGATCTGTCGGACCTGGTGGTCGTGCATGCGGTGACCGGTGACGAGTGGCCCGACTCCCTGAGCTACGTGGACCGTCTGGTGTTGCCGTTGCTGCGCAGGGCGGGGGTTCGGCTGGTGCAGATCGCCCGGGGCGGGCCGGAGGATGCCGAAGGCGTGGTCATCCTGGACGACTCCCGTACGCCGCGACGGATCTTCGCTCAGGGCCCGTGGCGCCTGTCGGATGAGCTGCGTGCGGCCGGCACCGTGCCGCAGATGGCATCTGGACGGCGCACATGTTCGATTAAGTTCAAGGGCTGGTGCCTTGACCAGTGGGCCGAGGCGGAGTTCGGCACGGCCAGCTTCCGCCGGACCATCGGATACCACGCTGGGGAGCTGGGGCGCGCCGAGAAGGACAGCGACATACAGCGCCAGTTGAACACGGCGGCCGGGCGCACCATCTGTGAGCCGTACTACCCGCTGATCCATGCCGGGATGGACCGAGCCGCGGTGGAGGCATACGTCCTGGGGCGGCTCGGCGAGCGGGTGAAGAAGTCGTACTGCGCGCAGTGCCCGTTCAGTGGCGTGTGCGCGTCCCGCGACGCCCATGAGGACCGGCTGCGCGCTCACCCGCACATCGCTGCGGACGTGCTGCGCATGGAGTACGTCAGCCAGGCCCTGAACGAGAAGGTGGCCCTGTACGGCACGACGTCCCTGCGGAAGCGGCTCACTGAGGACGGCCGGAACACTGCGGTGCTCAGCGCGTTCGAGCTGTCGATGGATCAGGCCCCGTACGCGGTGTACGAGGTGCGGCGCATCTACTTCGCCGCCCGGACCGCGGACTGCCGGGAGTGGCACGGCAAGGCGTGCCGGTCGTCGCGCTGGTGGTGCCGTCAGCCCCGTACCGCCCAGTGCCGCGAGGACCACCCGGCCGGGAACTTCGCGCCCTGGTGCTCCGGCCCGGACGGCTGCAGGGGCAAGGCAGTGAAGGGGCAGGCGTGGCGGTCCGTGCGCACGGTGTGGGAAGGGTCGCGCCACGGGGCGCAGCTCCACCTCCGCGACCTGGCCGACGAGCACGGCATGGCCCTGGAGCGCGGGGAGCACTCCGGTATCGAGCGGGCGCGCTACCTGGCCGAGGGCGACGGCTTCCCCACGACGTCCGCGTACCTGGTGGCGGCTCCGGCCGGAGTGCACGACAAGCAGCGCAAGCACTTCGAGGCCCGTTGGCTGCAACTCACGGGCCGGGTCGGCACGGTGGGTGAGCCGGTCCGGGAGCTGCCGGAGCCGGCCGCGCGGCGCCGTACCAGCGGCGTCCCCCTGATCCGGCGGGCGAAGACCATCGGCGGCGTGACCCTGATCGCCTGACCCCCGCCCGGGAAACGAGTACAGCACTGGGGCCCGTAGGGACGTTCGGGGTTGATTCCTTGGGACTACTACCCATGCGAGTCTCATTGCTGTACTCTTTTGCTTGTTGGCGGAGAGCAACCGCCACAGTCCCGAAGGAAGGAACGCCCATGAATGCTGCCCTGGCCGTCAAGCCGCTCCCGGAGCTCGCCGCCGAGTACGGCGCGCCCCGCATCCTCCTCAACTCCGAGGGCCCGGCGGACATCACCGCCGAGCAGGAGGCCGCCTACCAGTTCAACCTGCTCGGGGGCCTGAAGCTGCGGGAGTCCACCATCGTCGGGGCCGAAGGCACCGAAGACCTGATCATCCGGTGCGTCGAGTACATCGACCCCGTCACCCAGCGCGTGCGGTACGCCGTCGACTACTGGTCCGTGCTCCAGTACGGCGCCTTCGACATGGCGGGCCGCGCCATGGCGGAAATCGCCTACGAGGCCGCTGTGCGCGGCGAGTTCGCCAGCCCGACCCTCCCCCTCTCCCTGGAGCGGTTCACGCGGGGCCTGGCCAGCTTCTACGACGTCACCGACGTCCAGCCCTGACCACTCCCCACTCCGCCGGGGCGCGACGTTCACCGCCGCGCCCCAGCACCCTCAGCCACCACCACACACCGCCGTAAGGATGTCGTCGCCATGGCCAGCAACATCAGCATCACCGCCGCCCCCACCGCATACCAGGGCGGGCTTCTCCTCGCCGCGCTCGCCGACAAGGAGCACCGCATCCCCTCCGACGCCCGGGGCGCAACCATCGACCTGATGCACGAGCGCCAGTGGCTGCTGCAGTACCGCAACGACGGCACGCTCTTGGACCTGGGCACCAGACACACGCCGAATACGCACTTCCGCCTCACCCACCACGGCGTGAAGGCCGCCGAGCGCTTCCGCGAACGGCAGAACGCCAAGACCGTCCAGCCGACCCCCGCCGAGCCCGCCACAGGCACCGTGCCGCCCCCGATGGTTGCCCATGGCCCGCACCTGCCCGAGGCGGCCGTATACGAGCCGCAGGACGACGACGGACGCGGATACCGGGACGTCGTGGTGCTCCTCGGCCGCCCCGAGCGCGACGGGCTGGTCAAGGCGCTCAGCGGCCGGTACGGCAAGACCATCCGTGTCCCGCTCGCCGACCTGCAGCCCCTTCCGGAGCTGCCGCCCGCCGCCCCGGGCGAGGCCACCGACTGGTGGACCGTCACCAACCGTGCGGGCAAGGAAGTGGCCCAAGTCGAGGCGCCCACCGCGAAGCAGGCGCAGGCCGCAGCCGAGCGAATCCCCGAGGCCCGCTTGTACTCGCGACGTGAGGGCGGACTGTCCTACCGGCGGCTCCGGTCCAGCGAGGTGCAGCAGTCGGCCGCGGTCGCCATCGCCAGCGGCGCGTAGCCCTCCCTGCCACATCGGCATACCGGCCGGGGCGCACCCCCACTGCGCCCCGGCCGGGCCCCACCCCCGCACACCTGAACGGAGACGAACCCATGCGCGTCAGCCTCACCAAGTCCCCCGCCCGTTCCGCCCTCGCCGAGGTGAAGCTGTCGCCGGCCGCGGTTCCGCAGCTCACGGCGGAACCGCTGGCCCTGCGCTTCACCCACGGGAGTAACCCGCTGCTGAGCCGCGCCATGCAGGCCTGCGACATGTACTTCCGATTCCCGATCACGCAGGCGTTGCGGAACATCCCCCTGATCACCGAACTCGCGCTGCGCAGCCTCGAGCAGCAGTCCGTCCCCGAGCTGACGCCGCCGCCCGCCAACTTCGCCGAGGCGATGGCCAACCCCATCGACCGCGGCATCTTCGCCGACAGCCTCGACATCGCCCTTTCCGGAGGCTGCGGCCACTGCGGCACCGAGCACGATCACATGTGCGTCGACTGCGGCCGATGCCGCTGCTACGACCACGAGACGTGCGAGCACCCCGCCAGCTGATCCATCCCCGCCGACGCCTCCCCGAGTTCAGCCAAGGTGAGACCAAAAGCCACAACGAGGCGGTCGGGGCTCTTACTTCACTGGCCTCCAGGTGCCGCACCCTTGCGTCGTGAACGACCCATCGCCGGACCGGACCGTCACCGTGATCTCCTGTGCGGCCGTCGCGAACTGGTTGTCCAGGATCTCCCCAGACTTCGAGGTCCGCTCCCAGTAACAGTCCTCGACCTTGTCCGTCGTCCGGTACGTGCCCGGCGTGATCCCATGCTCGCCCGTCTCCGGATCCGACGGCCCCAGCTTCGCCTCCACCACATACGTGCCGTCCGCGAACCACCGGTCGTAGTCCCCAGACACCGCCTGCTTCAACACGCCCTCATGCTGCGGACAAAACTCGGGGATACCGGCCTGCAGGATGGCCTTCCCGTCGCCGTCAAAGTTCCCGCCCTCCGCCAGCCCCTGCGGCGCAGGCCTCTCATTCCCGCCCGCCGGTATCGAATCGCAGATGGCATGCACGAACCGCGCCGCTGACCCCTCATACAAGCTGTCGACCATCCAGCCCTTACCGTCGGCCATCCGGTCGAAGTCGCCCTCCGGTGTGTCCGGATACGTTGGCCCCGCAGGCACCTCCACCGGCGGCGGCGTGCTCGAGGTCACCGGCGTACTCGGCTCCGCGTCCGGCTCATCACCTCCGCCCGCACACCCCGACACCAGCACCACCGCAGCTAATCCGGCCGCGACAGACCCCACCCCGCTCATAGCTCTCATACGGCGCAGGATCGCATCCGGCACAGGGCGGGGGGAAGCAGAAACCGAACATCGGGGATCATCAGGACAGGCGCGGGGTTTCTTCGCCTACTTGGTGCATCCCGCAACGCAGGCGCCGTTCAGGCCAAGCGCCAACGGACCCTGCTTGGACCGCCGTCATCGACGACCTGACGCCCGCGCCGTCTGACCTGCGCCCATGTGGGCAGTTCCGGTGTTCGGCGAACTGGCCTATGCTGCACGGTAGTTCCATAACGCACGAAGGCCCGGCCACCACATTTGGCCGGGCCTCCGTGCGTTTGTGCGTGTGCTGCCTACTGCGTCGGCTTCTTCTTCATCCGGCCGAGCACCGCCTCGAACACCGTGTTGTCGTCCTCGTCGGCGAACGCCTCCAGGAGGTGCCGCTCGACCTCCGTGCGCGGGATGCGGCTGCGGTCGAGAAAGTTCGCCAGGTCGACGGCCCGGCGGTCGACGGCCCGGCGAACAGCGGGCGGGATCGCGGGCGTGGGCGATGCCGGCAGCTCGCCGACCAGGACGCCCTTGATGGTCTTGGCCAGGACGTCGGGGTCGTCGTCCTGGTCGAGTTGCAGGTCGCCCGGCAGCATCTTGACTGTCTGGCGCAGGCGATCGGCCGTGACCTTGTCCGTCCCCACGGTGTCGGCCACCAGGACGTAGACCGCGATGGCGCCGTTGAGGCCGTACGCGTTTTTCACAGGCACGATCTCGCGGACCTGGCCCGGGTTGGAGGAGTAGCCGCGGGCCATGAGGACCTCCCCGAGCTCCCAGGCCGCGCGGAGTTTGCTGCACTGGGAGACCGAGATGCCTTTCTCGACCTCGGCCCACTCCTCGATCGTGGCGTAGTAGCGCTCCGGCTCGAGCTTGTGCGGGGTACGGCGGAACAGTCGGCCGGTGGCGATGGTGTCCAGGCTCTTGCCCAGCATGAACCACGCGATGTCGTGGAGGGCGATGCCGTCGGTGCAGAGCGCGAACCGCTGCTCCTCCTCGGCGGTGAGCTCGCCCTCCCCGGCGGGCTCGACCGGGTCGGGGATCTTGTCCAGGCCGGGCCGTGCTTCCTCGACGGCCGCGGCGACGTGCTCGGCGATGAGCGTGGCCTGGGTCTGCCTGTGCTGGGCGTCGCGGGTGGTGTCGACGGCGGTGAGGGTGTTTGCGGTCTCCTCCGGCTCGTCCTCGTTGCCCCACCCGAGTTCGAATTCCGTGTCGGTCATGCCGCCTTCACCAGCCCTGCGTTCGAGGCGATTTTGCGGAAGAAGTCGGCGGTGTCGCTGCGTGCCGTCTTCTTGTAGTGCGTCACGGGCAGCCCCTTGTTCCGGGCTTCCTTGAGGTCTGCCGCACGGACGGGTACCTCGCCGAGGCAACGCACCCGGGGGTGGTTCTGCAGCAGCTTGTAGACCTCGGCGTCGAAGTTCCCCATGGGCTTCTGGATGCGGCCGATGACCAGACCCAAGACGTCGAAGTCGTCGCCGCGCTGGGCGCGTGCCATGGCCTTCTTGTGCTGGGCGAGCTGCCGGGTGAGCCCCTTCATCGCCCATTCGTCGACGTCGGTCATTATGATCGCGCCGTCCGACCCGACGAGTTGTGAGTCTGTGTCCAGCTCCAGCGCGGGACGCTGGTCGACCAGGATGTCGTCGAAGAACTCGCGCAGCTTGTCCAGCATGATGCGGTACAGCATCAGGCCGTTTCCCGTGTCGCGGAGGTCGCTGGAGAGGCCGGCCATGTCGAGGCTCGCCGGGAGGACGTAGATCCCGGGCACTTTCGTCTCGCGGACGAGCGGGACAGGGTCGAGGGCGTCGATGACCACCTTCGCCTGCGTCAGGTCGTTGGGGCCGGGTGGCTTGATACGGAAGCCCTCGGTGAGGTTGCACTGGGGGTCGCCGTCGGCGAGGAGGACGCGGCGGCCGTGCTCGGCGAGGGAGCCGCCGAGGTTGATCGTCGTCGTCGTCTTGCCGACGCCGCCCTTCTGGTTACACATCGCGATGATGCGGCAGGAGTCAGGACGGTTCTGCTCGAGGTCCGCGCGGACGCGTTCCTGTCGCTGTTGCTCCGTCTCCTTGTCGGGCGACGGGGAGTCGCCGGGGGCCTGGGCGCCGATCGTGGGCGCCGTGGTGGTTTCTGTCATGGGAGGGACGATAGTCAGATCCACGGCCCTATTCGGGCCAGCTCCCTCGTACTGGGTCCGTTCGGTTGCACAATTGGGCAAGAACGATCTTGAAATGAGGAGGGCCCCGCGCGCATCTGCACGGGGCCCGTCGGCATGGTTCCGGGTGGGGTTCAGTGGCCGGCGGCGATGAACTCCTCGGTGGTGAGCGGCGGTCCCTGCAACTGCGGCCGGAGAGGGCCGAGGACGGCGGCCAGCAGGATCGACGGCGTCACCAGGACGTGCGACCCGCGCTGCAGCGTCATCACATCGGTCACCCGTCGGGCGACGCGGCCGTTGCCGGTGGAGGTGAGGATCAGCCGGTCGACGAATGCGGCCATGCCCTTCGCGAGTAGGTCCGGCCCGTTCTCCGTTGCGCCGGGGTAGTGGATGTCCTGCCCGATCGCGAGGTTCCACGCCGCGGACACGGGCCGGGCAACGGCCTTCTGGATCCGTCGGGCGAGCCCGGGTGTTGCCCATCCCTGCCGGGAAACCGTCTCGAGGATGGCGGCGACGCTCTGCGCGGCGACGGACATGCCGTGCCCGTAGATGGGGTTGTACGCGGCGACCGCGTCCCCGATGACGACGAATCCTTCCGGCCAGGCGGTGAGCTTCTCGTAGAAGCGGCGACAGTTGCCGGTGTTGCGGGTGACCGATACCTCGGTGAGAGGTTCGGCGTTGGCGATGAGGTCGGCCACGATCGGGTGGCGCAGCCGTCGGGCGAAGGGCTCGAAGGCCTCGGGATCCTTGGTGGGTTCACCGCCGCGGGTGCCGGAGAGGGTGACGAGCCACCGTCCGTCCTCGATGGGCAGGACGGTGCCTGCCTGGCCGGGGCCGGAGCTGCGGGAGTCGGCTTGGACGTTGACGACGGGGAAGCCTGCGCGGGCCTTTTCGGGGGCGCGGTAGACGCGGCTGGCGTAGACGAGCCGCGAGTTGACTTCCTCTTCCTTGGGCGGGGCGTAGCCCAGGTGAGCGAGCCACTCCGGGGCCCGTGAGGCGCGGCCCGTGGTGTCGATGACGAGGTCTGCCGTGAGGACGGTCTCCGTGCCGTCACCGCGGCGGATACGGACTCCGGTGACGGTGCCGGCGGTTCCCTCCAGGCCGAGGACTTCGGCTCGCTCGACGACGGTGACCTGCTCGGAGGCGAGTACACGCTCGCGGACTGTCCAGTCCAGAAGGTCACGACTGGCGAGCATCATGTAGTGCGACTCGTCCCAGCGCCGGAACCAGCCCCGCGGGCTGTAGGCGACCATGCCGGTGGGCAGCGGTACGCGGTGCGCGCCGCGGTCGAGTAGACGCTGGAGGGTGCCGGGAACGAGTGCCTCGATCGCCTCGGCTCCGCCGGACCACAGCAGGTGCGCGTGGCGTGCCTGCGGTGAGCCCTTCCGGGGGGTGGCGGCACGCGGCAGCGTGTCCCGCTCTACGACGGTGACGTGTGCGTAGTTGGACAGGGCGCTGGCGGCGAGGATGCCGGCCAGGCCGCCACCGAGCACGACGGCTGTACGCGGGCGATGGGGCGGTCTGTGAGCGTCGGCGGCGGTCTCGGTGTCGTTCATGGGCGCTGGCTCTCTTGCATGGCGGCCGCGCGCTGGCGGACCACGTCGACGGTGGCGGGTTTACTCAGGGCGCAGGAGATCGCCTCGATGTTGCGCATGGTGTCGTTGAGCGGCGTTGACGCCCGGGGGGTTGTGTCGTCGTCGGGCGTTGAACGCTTGGCGTCGATAGCGGCCAGGAGCGCCACGGCCGCGGCAAGCCCCTGCGCGTCATCGGCCGATGCGCCGGTGCGGAGCGCTTCCGTCTCAGCCCGTTGGCGCAGCTCCTCGTCGACGAACGGGGCGAGCTGCAGCAGGGCGTCACGGATGAACGTCTGGCGGTGCATCAGGTGCAGTTCCTTGGAGGAGAACATGCGGAGCTGGACCACCGCGGTGGGCGGGATGACGGGGCGCAGGGTCTGGTTGAGGGCGGCAAGGCGCCGGTAGCTGGTGCGGGTGGCCCAGCGCTCTCTCAGGCGGGGCCCAGCGTGCGGGAGGATGAAGCCGACGGCGATCAGCAGTGCGGACACGCAGGCGACGGGCGGCGCTACGTGGGTGCTGAGCCAGTCCATGTTGGTGTCGTTCCAGCGGGCGATGATGGCTCCGAACTTGACGGAGTCGTAGCCGAGGTTCAGCACGTAGCCGATGCCGAGGAAGACCAGTCCGCTTCGCAGCCATCCTTCGACGCGGCGCTCCCAGTTCCAGATCAGGAGCGAGGTGATGACGCAGGCGACCATGTGCGCCACCAGGTACAGCACGATCAGCTCGCGCATGTACAGGGTGTTCGCGTAGTAGGTGTCGATGTCCCGGACTCGTTCGACGGACACGTCGGCGAGGGCGAAGAGCACCCACAGGGCGATGATCACCGTGGTGTAGGTGGTGACGACCCACCAGACGGACCGTCGGATCTTCGCCGGCGGGCCGCCGCGCCAGGTGATGATCAGCACGAGGCAGGCGGCACAGAACGCTGTCAGCAGGGTGTAGACCCACGGCGCGGAGAAGTTCACCACGCCGGTGAGGTCGTTGACTTTGGCGATGGTCGGCGGTGCCGCGAACAGGAAGACGGCACAGGCGAGAACGAGGAGCCCGCCGACGGCTTTGAGAAGCGGGTCGCTCCAGAAGCGAATGATGCTGGGCAGCTTGATGAAGAAGGCGATCGTCAGGACCAGCGCGGGTATGGCAAAGGCGATGTTGATGCCGGAGGGTCCCATGGTCAGCCCTGGAGCCCGCGGCGGTAGCCGAGGGAGGCTTCGATGCGGCCCTCGATGGCGTCTCTGCTGTGCGGTCCGCGGGAGTTGGGTCCGGCGAGCCACGAGCGAAACCGGCTGCCGAGGAGCAGGCCGAATGCCTCTGCCTCGCTTTCGTCGGCTTCCTTGAAGTGGGTGCGGGCTGCGACGGTCAGGAGAGAGTCATCCCAGTTGGCGTCCGGCAGGGCGCGGGCCGCGACTTCAGCTCCGCCTACGTGGTTGCCGCAGTGTCCGGCCTCCATGTGCCAGAGCTCGTGTCCGAGGATGACGAGCTGGTGTTCCGGCTCGGCGCGCTCCTCGACGACAACAATGTCGCTGGCCTCGAGGGCGAGCCACAGACCAGTCACGCCGACCTCGGGAGGGATGCCGGTCATCTTCAGGGTGATGGGGCGGCCGCGGCGCTCGCTCATCGCGGTGCACAGCGCTTCGCACAGCTCGCGGGGGTCTGCAGGGATGCGGAGGCCGCCGGAGATCGACGACGTGAGTGCGGACATCAGCTTGCGCATGTTCATCTGCCTGCGCATGTCCTTGGCGACGCTCAACGAGAGCTCTCCGAATCCATGAGTGCGGTAATCATGCTGACAACTGCAGCTTCCTGCTGGCTTGTCAGGGCCCGGCCCCTGGCGGCGACCGACACCAGGCCGTGACGGGACATGAGGGCTGCGATCGGATCGGTCGGGCCCTCGAGGTTCTTGAGGGCCGGCTGAAGCGCGCGGTTCAGGGCGTCGGCCGGTTCGGCGGAAAGGAAGTCCAGTCCCTCGTCGACGCCGAAGAACTTCATGAGCCCGTGGGCGTGCGCCATGTTCGGGGTCACCTCGCCGTTGAGCATCTTGCGCACCCACACCGGGGAGACGCCGATGCCGGCCGCGATCTCCTTGACGTCGTACGGGTCGTTGCTGCCTTCGGGGAGCCGGGTGTCGTACAGGAAGCGGACGCGGCGCCGGATGCGGGTCTCAACGCCCTCCTGGGCCACGTTCTTTCCGTCGAGCAGGGCCTGCACCTGTCGGGGTGGGATGCCGGTCTCGTACGACAGGTCCTTGGCATTGAGGACGCTGCTGCGGTCAAGGCCGTGCTTGGAGATCAACTCGCCAATGCGCGCAAGCGTCTCGGGGAGGGGAGCGTAAGACTCACTCACCGGGGGTCTCCCATGGATAGAAATGATCAACTTGGTGGGACTCAAGACTATGCGCCTACCTGCAAAGGAACCATGATTTGAAAACGATCGTTGCCTGATCGAAAACGTTCGTTGACAGCGTGTGCCCGGTCATAGCAAGATCCGCATTCGGAGGGGGGAACTCCGGTCCGCCACATCGCCGACACGTTTCCTCCCCATTGCCAAGACGAGACCCGGGCCACGACAGACGCGGGGGAGCCCATGCACGCCCGTCCAACACGCGACGCGCCGCGAGACGCAAGACGCAAGACGATCAAGCCACGTAGCCTTCCCACCATCAGACCGTATCGAACTAGCATTCGATCGGGTCGACCCTGGAAGGGATGCACCGTGACGATCTCTGACGCCACCCCCTCGAACCGGGCCGCAGCCACCAGCGCGGCGTCCACCATGTGCACCGCACCGTGGCTGGCCACCAGCATGGAAAGCTGTATCGACTTCACCATCGGCCCCGAGGCGACGCCCGTGCAGGCCATCGAGCAGGCCACAGCGATGGCCCGGATGACGCTGCCGATGTCCCTGCAGGGCGTCCCGGACTCGGCCGCGTTGTGCAGCGCGGTGGAGTCGGTACTGACCGAGCTGGTCGACGTCACCGCACGGCACCGGGCCAGTCTCGACCTGGTGGGGAAGATGGCCTACGACGGCAGCCACATCACCGTCTCCGTCGGCGACATGGGCCGCGCGCTGCCGACGCCCGAGGAGGAGCCAGGCCTGTACCTGGTACGCCGGGTGGCAGACGAGATGGGGCAGTACGCCGGCGACCACGGCGGCCTGGTCACCTGGGCCGCTGTAGCGGTCCGAACATGACGATGCCCCCGACCAACGAAGCGGCGGGGGCAGTGATCGGCGGTCTGGAGCTAAAGGTCGAGGACAGCACGCAGGGCCCGCTCCACGCGTTCCATGTCCTCGCCGGAGAGGTGGCCGAGGAGCTTGCCCTCCTCAAACCGCTTGGGGCGGAACGCGGCTACGTCAGGGGCCATGACGACGCCGTGCACGGGGATGGTGATCGGGACGGTGACGAGAGTGTCCAACGCGTCCTCGGCCTCCTGGATCAGGGCACACAGGATGCCGCCCGGGTGCAGCCGGATCACGGCGTTGTTCTCGATGATCACGACGGTGCGATCCCGACCCACGGTGGGCACACGCCACACCGCCCCCCGCTGGATCTCACTCACGCGGCGGCCTCGATGTCCGACTCGGCGGCCTCGAACAGGTCGTCCGCGGAGTCCAGGGCACGCAGACGCGCGTACTCCAGCATCCCGTCGTGCAGCAGCTTCTCCTCAAGGGCCTGCTCGACGAAGCCAGAGAAGTTCTTCCCGCCGGCCAGCTTCGCGCGACGCGCCACGTCGGGGGAGAGCGTGATGCTGAGCTTCTTCCTGGCCTGCGTCTCGGATGTCTCTTCCGACGCGTTCTGAGTCGTCATGCCATCCATCCTACCGTTCGGAGGACACGGGTGTAAGGTGTGATCGCCGCCACCCAAAGTAGCGGCACACATGCAGAAGGGGCACCAACCTGGCCCGGTTGATGCCCCGACTTCCCACCCGGTACCTCGCCAAAGGGGGGTAGGGACTGCTTAGCGGCGAGCATACAGGTAGCTCGGCGCGGACCCTGAGCTTCCGCGCCCATCTGTGATATTCGCAATGCGCAGTTCCTGTCTCTCTGTACCTTTTCAGCCAGAGAGAGCGACAGTGAGCCTCGACCCGATTCTGTGGGCAATGAAGGACGCGCCCACGGCAGACATCAACGAGTGGGGCACGCTCACGTGCCTTGCCGAAGCCGCCGACGAAGACGGCTGCAACGCCTTCCCATCGGTGAAGACGATCGCTAACTACGCCAAGATCAGCACGCGCACCGTGCAGCGGTCACTCGCCGCCATGGTGGAGCGGAAGCTGATCGCCGAGGGCGACCAGCGCGCGGCCCTTTACATCCCGGAGCACCGGCGGCCGACGGTCTACGACCTCCTGATCCCCCACGAGTGGTTCCGGGACATCGAGCGCACCAACTCCTTCCGGACCCGCATCGGCCGAGCGCCACTCACCCGCGCCGACCGACCTGCCATCGCCCCCGCTCCGCCCAAGAAGACGCGCGCCGACAAGGGCAAGCCGAAGCCGAACAGGGACGCCAGCGGCGGCTCCGCGGGCGACGACCAAGAGGGGCGACAGGAAGTCACCCCTGTGGAAAACGGCCCCTCCGAGGGGGGGCGACAGGAAGTCACCCCTGTGGAGAACCCCGAAAAAGGGGCGACTACAAGTCAGGGGGTGACTACAAGTCCAGAGAGGGGTGACTTGAAGTCCGAAGGGGGGCGACTTGTAGTCACCCAACCCACCCCTAGTACCCGCACCACTGACTCGCCCCTTCCCTCCGTAGGTTCCAACGGCTCCACGGCACCCGCAGAAAGGGAGGGAGGGACGGACGGCCAGCCCATCGACACTCCTACCCAGAAGCGGCAGGCGCGAGCCGTCGAGCGGACACCTGGCGTCGACCTGCTGCTCGGTCTCGGCCACAAGCGGCCGGAGCTGCTGCTCACTGGAAAGGTTCTGCAGGACCAGGCGCGGGTCGTCGACGGCCTGCTCCTGGAGGAGTGGCCCCAGGACCTGATCCTCACCGCGCTGCTGCGGCCGCTGCCGGAGCAGACCCGTTCCGTTGGTGCTGTGATCTCCCGGCGCCTGCGGGATCTCTCGAGCACGCCCCTGCCCCGGCACATCCCGATGCCCGCGCCCCGGGATCCGGAGGCCGGAGAGGGCTACTGGGAGCGGTACGCCGCGGCCAAGCGGGACGCGTCCACCCCGATGCCCCGCCGGTACGACGACGGGGACATCGACGCCTTCATTCACCGGCACCGCTGGGCCGACTGCACCGACTGCCGCAACCCGATCTTCACGCCGACGGGCACGGACCTGTGCCCGGAGTGCGCGGGCTGGCCCAAGTGCCCGCTGTGCCACAAGTTCGTGCAGCCCGGCACCCATTGCGAGCGCTGCGAAGTAGCGCCCGAGGCAGTCGAGTTCGAGGTGTGCGACCAGCACGGGGACCGGTTCATCAAGGGCACGGCGTGCTTCCAGTGCGTGGCCCCCTGAACGGCACCGCCCGCCCCGGGTTGGTCCGGGCGGGCGGTCAGCCTGCTCCTCGAGGGTGCCGGCCTCCCGGTTGCCGAGGCGGGTGTACGCGGCGAGCAGCTCCTCGGAGGCCTTCCGCTCGGCGGGGCGGTCCCCGTCTTGATAACGGGCCAGGGCCACCCTCCCTCAATGGCTGCTTTTCGCGCGCGCAGTCTTCGCGCCTTGCGGCGCAGGCTGGCAAAGGGGGGAAGGCTGGCCCTGGCCCGTTATCAGAAAGATCCCTAGAGCGGCGGCGCCGGCTGTCTGCGCGGCGCGTCATGGATGCGCATGACGAAGTGGACCTCGGGCGTCTTGCGGGTGCGCAGCACTCCGCGGCGCCGTCCGGTGCGCACGACGGTGGTGAGGAAGCGGCGGGGCAGGCCCTGGTCGCGGACATGCCGGGCAGCGTCCGGCATCGGGATCCACTCGTCGTAGGGAAAGCGCATCAGCGCCTCGTCGACGAGGTGTTCGGCCGTGGGTGCTGCAGGTGCGGAGATGAGCATGGCGCCGTGCTCCTTCTGATTCGGGGACAGGCGCGCGCCGGGTTGCTCCGCCGGCGTCGTCTGCAAAGCACGCACAATACGGTACAGCGATGAGAGTGCACCATCGTTCGCCCGTTCAATGGCGTGAAGGGGGCGGCCAGTTATGCTGCCTGAGCGCTGCAGCGGAAGACGATCCTCCACGACCCAGTCGGGTTGCTGGTCTGTTCAGGCTGCGAGCCGGCGCACGACCGGCATCTTGGGGGGACATCACGCCGTGACCGACACCACCGACACCGTTGACCAGCTCATCGCGCGCGCCGCGGCAGGCGGGGCAGACGCTCCGGCCGCCATGAGCGCCGTCTACATGCGCCTGAACACCACCGTCTTCAACTGGGTGCGGCAATACGTCCGCGACACCCACACCGCCGAGGACCTGGCCCAAGAGGTCTGGTTCAAAGTCACACAGAACGTGAGCCGTTACCGGCCCGGCACCAACCTGATGGCATGGCTGCACACCATCACCCGCAATACCGCGCTCGACCATTTGCGCGCCGTGCAGCGTCGGCCTACCGAAGTTCTGCACGCCGATCACCTCCAGCTCGACCAGCCGCGCCCGGGGCTCACCCCGCACCAGCACGCCGAGCGCCAGGCCCTGTCCAAGGCCATCGCGGAGCAAATGGGGAAGCTTCGGTCCGAACAGAGCGAATGCCTTAGGCTTCGATTCTTCGACGGGCTTGGCCCGGGGGATACTGCGCAGATCATGGGCAAGAGTGAGGGCGCGGTGCGCACCCTGACGCTACGGTCACTGCGCAGACTCGCCCAGGTGCTGCCTGAGGGGGACTCCTCCGCCGAGCTGGTGGAAGAACTGCTGACCATTTCAGCGGGCAGAGGAAGAGTTGTCGGTACACGGGTGGAGACACGAGAGGCAGGGGCTCATGTTCCGACGCGCTGACCAGGCATCTGATCGCCTGGAGCGGGCCCTGAACGGTGGCCCCATGCCCCACGGCCAGGACACTCGACGCGCAGTCGCCGCGGCGGGAGCCTTGGCACCCGGCTACCGGCGCAGCCCCGCCAGGATCCAGGCCACCCACGACGCGATGATGCGCGAGTTCATGCGGACCTTGAACCCGGTGGAGACCCGCGACGACGCCGGCAGCGGCGACGGCCTGGAGGAGACCGAGCTCCACCGGCAGGAAGTAGCCCTTCCCGGCGGCGGCCTACTCGTCCTCTCCGACCTGGAAGAGATCACCCCCGATCGCAGGGAGGAAGCGGCCGAGCAGATCGCCGCCATCCTCGATCGCAGGTCAAGGGACCATCAGAGTTGAGCACCGCCCAACCCCGCCTCGAGATCACGGTAGGCGACTTCCCCGTCGACGGGATGCACGTCGTCCACAACGGTTCGCGGCAGCTATTCCTGCGCCCGCAGGCTTTCAGCACGGCCGTGCGGCACGTGCGCAACGTGCTGCCCGAGATCACGCTCGAGGACGCTGAACGGCTCGTCAGGGAGCAGTGCCCCGAGTTCCCGGACTTTGACGCCCTGCTCGGCGTCCACCAACCCCCGGTGCCGAGCGTGGATGCGCCCGCGGCGAAGCCTGCCGACGAGGCGCCGCCGCGTGTCAGCAAGAAGCGCCGGCGCCAGATAGCCATCGCCGCGGCGCTCTTGCCAGCGCTTGCCGCGAGTTGGGCCCTGGGCCGCTACACCAACGTCGACGACAACCAGCCCGCGGTACAGGCCACTGCCCCTGATACCACGCCCAAGTCGGCCGACACGGCAGCCCCGTTCACCGATCCGCCGTTCATGTACTTCTCCGGCGCGGGGAGCATCGACTGTGTGCCGATCAGCCCGCTCCGGGCCGAGTGCACGGACGCCGATGGCATGGTGATGTCGACTACGGCGGCCACCGGCCCCGACTCGACGATCTTCACCTTTTCGTACGGCTCTGAGCGCGTCGGGCTGAGGATCTTCAACGACGCCGCGTACGCGAAGATTTGGGCTCGGCAGGGCGGCACCACCGAGCTGTTTCCGGGCCTGGAGGTGCACGGGCGCTACGCCCTGTGGGGTACTGACCCCGACCGGATCAGGGAGTACGGGCACCTCCTGCAGGAGGGCCGGCCCGGCGGTGGTCAGGCACCGATGGGCGAAGCCACGCCGCTGCCGCCCCGCCTGGCGGCGCTCACACTCGGCACCCTTGGCCTGGACGAGAACGAAGTTCAGCAGATGGTTGCCGCGCACGACGACGCGCCGGTCACAGAGCCAGTGATGATGGCGGCTCTCATGGTCCTCGGCATCGATACGGAGGCGTCGTCGGTTTGGTCTGGCGGTGAGGACATCGTGGCCATCGCTGCTGGCTACGATCCCCGCCCAGTCACAGCTCCGCCGACCGAGGGCCCCGGGGACACCACGACAGTGGAGCCGACGCCCGAGCCGGAACCAGAGCCGCAGCCGGAACCAGAGCCGCAGCCGGAGCCGCAGCCGGAGCCGCAGCCGGAGCCGCAGCCGGAGCCGGAGCCGCAGGACGAGCCGCAGGACGAGCCCGACCCGCAGCCCGACCCGCAGCCCGAGCCGCAGCCCGAGCCGGAGCCACAGCCGGAGCCGCAGGACGAGCCCGACCCGCAGCCCGAGCCGCAGCCCGAGCCGCAGCCGGACCCGCAGCCGGACCCGCAGCCGGACCCGCAGCCGGACCCGCAGCCCGACCTGGCCCCGCCCCCGGAGCCAACGCCGGACCCAACGCCTGCGCCGGAACAGCCCGATCCAGCGCCGGTGCCCGAAGTTGACGAGCCCGGGGACACAGATGAGGCCCCGCCCCTCGAGGACGCTCCGGGCTCGGGAACCGGGCCAGTCGACGACATCGGCCGGGACGATGAGCTGCTGAGCCTGCCGGCGACAGGTGCTCCGCCAGCTTGCCCAGGTCC
>NZ_JBSFMS010000140.1:0-18602 GCF_053599675.1 Streptomyces sp. NPDC000880
GGACCGCGTCACACGCGGTCCGGCCCATTCGTCTGCCGGGTCTCAGCCTGTGTACGGCTTGGCCTCGAGGATCTTCACCGAAGCCTTCTTGCCGTTGGGCAGCTCGTACTCCGCGTCCTCGCCGACCTTCTTGCCGTTCACGCCCGAGCCCAGCGGGGACTGCGGTGAGTACGTCTCGATGTCGTCGCTTGCGTACTCGCGCGAGGCGAGCAGGAAGGTCGTCGTGTCGTCCTCGTCGCCGTCGAAGGCGATGGTCACGACCATGCCGGGGGCCACCACACCGGTCGCCGCCGGGGCCTCGCCGACCTTGGCGTTCTCCAGGAGCTGGGTCAGCTGGCGCACACGGAGCTCCTGCTTGCCCTGCTCCTCCTTGGCCGCGTGGTACCCGCCGTTCTCGCGCAGGTCGCCCTCCTCACGCGCTGCCGCGATCTTGGTGGCGATCTCGGTGCGCGCGGGACCAGACAGGTACTCCAGCTCGGCCTTGAGCTGGCTGTACGCCTCCTGGGTGAGCCAGGTGACGTTCTCGCTGGTCTGGGTCACAGGTGCTCCTCGTAGGTACTGGGAATACAAAGCATCGCCCTACCCAGAAGAATGGGCCTTCATGGATGGGCGAAACCACGAGCCTAACAATTTCGTGGCGGAAGGGGGAGGACGAAAGCCATCAGAATTACATCAGTGCAGGTCAGAGCCGAGACCCTCGGTGGCGCGCCGTCAGCGTGCGGTGCACTGCTCCAGCTCGGCGCTGGTCGCGCGCGCCGTGGTGCGCACCGTCACCACCTGGTCGATCCGCTTCTCGCCCCGCTGGCCTATGACGACGTCGATACGGCCCACCTCACTGCCGTCCACTGAGCGGGAGCGGAGCGTACAGGTGCCGGTGGCGTCCGCGTCCTTGCGCACCTCCAGATGCGCCTGCACCTCGGTGTCCGAGACGACCTTGAATTTGATCACTTCGGCGCTGATCTTCTGCCCGGCGATGTAGTCGTAACCGAACCAGCCGACCACACCGAGCAGCACCACACCGAGGCCCGCGCCCACGATTCTGAGCTGGCGGTCGGCGCGCTCGTCAGCCGAGCGGCCGTAACGGCCCTCCGGAAGCTGCTCGCGCACCGCGGTCATGATGGATCCTCTCCAGAACGGGCCGCCGGAATTTTCCGTCCCCCGATTCGGTCACTATAGAAGCCGCCCGCCCGCCACCCGACCGCCGCCCCACATCGACGTCCCTGCGGGACGGCACCGGTATTTCGCGACGAATCATTGAGGATCGAGTCTTGACTGAGCAGCTGCGACTGATGGCCGTTCACGCCCACCCCGACGACGAGTCGAGCAAGGGCGCGGCCACCATGGCCAAGTACGTGTCCGAGGGGGTGGACGTGCTGGTCGTGACCTGCACGGGAGGCGAGCGCGGCTCCATCCTCAACCCGAAGCTCCAGGGGGACGCGTACATCGAGGAGCACATCCACGAAGTGCGCAAGAAAGAGATGGACGAGGCGCGCGAGATCCTCGGCGTCAAGCAGGAGTGGCTCGGCTTCGTCGACTCCGGCCTGCCCGAGGGCGATCCCCTGCCGCCGCTGCCGGAGGGCTGCTTCGCGCTGGAGGACGTCGAGGCGGCGGCCGGCCGCCTGGTGAAGTCGATCCGCGCCTTCCGTCCGCAGGTCGTCACGACCTACGACGAGAACGGCGGGTACCCCCACCCCGACCACATCATGACCCACAAGATCTCGATGGTGGCCTTCGAAGGTGCGGGGGACGCCGAGAGGTTCCCGGAGTTGGAGTACGGTCCCGTCTGGCAGCCGCAGAAGCTTTACTACAACCAGGGCTTCAACCGGCCGCGCACGGTCGCGCTGCACGAGGCGCTGTTGGAGCGCGGCGTCGAGTCCCCGTACGGCGAGTGGCTGGAGCGCTGGAAGGAGTTCGAGCGCGCTGAGCGCACCCTGACCACGTACGTCCCGTGCGCGGACTTCTTCGAGATCCGCGACAAGGCGCTGATCGCGCACGCGACGCAGATCGACCCGGACGGCGGCTGGTTCCGGGTGCCGATGGAGATCCAGAAGAAGGTCTGGCCGACCGAGGAGTACGAGCTCGCCAAATCTCTGGTCGATACCTCCCTCCCCGAGGACGACCTCTTCGCGGGCATCCGCGAGAATGCCTGATATGAGCGCAAGCGCAAACCTCGCACTGACGCATCTCGTCCCCCTCGCCAAGCAGGTCGACGACAACAAGGTCACCCCCGGTCTCCTCGGCTTCATCGTCTTCGCGGCGCTGGCCGTGGGTGTGTGGCTGCTGATGAAGTCGATGAACCGCCACATGGGCAGGGTCAACTTCGAGGAAGCCCCGGACCCGGCGGGCGATGCCGCCCCGGCGGACGGCAAGCGGAAGCCGGGCACGGCGTCCGCGTAAGGCGACGTACCGCGGGGGCTCTGCCCCAGCCCCCCACCCCCTACGCCTGGCGGGCGTGGGGGTGGGGGCACCCCCACCTCAATCGCCGGAGGTGCCTGATTTCCGCAGGGCGGGCGGAAAGCAAAGCCCGTCCGGCGACCGAGGACGGCTGCCGGACGGCCCCGGCGCTAGGTCACGGCAGGCACCGGGACGCCCATCACCTCGCGGGCATGGCGGTTCGGCACCATCCCCAGTTGCCAGGCCTGCCAGCCGTCCTCCAGGTGCACTCCCCGCTCCAGCATCACCGCCAGTGCCTCCGTGCAGTCCTCGAGCTTGCCGTCGCGCGAAGCGTGCGTCGTCCCCATCAGCTGGGCCAGCTCCTCCTGGGCCACCACCGTGCCGACCTCGATGCCGCCCGGCGACGCGTACGGCAGCAGCGTGCAGCGCAGGAACCTGGCCCAGTCGGTGCCTCGGTCGTCCTGGTACGAGGCGAACAGGGCCGCCGCCTCGTCGCACAGCGTCAGCGCCTGCCCCGGGCGGTTGTTGCCCGCGTCGATCAACGCCAGCTCCAGACAGGTCCATGCCTCGCCGTGGGCCACACCGATGCGATGGAAGTCGGCGCGGGCGTCCACCAGGAGCTGGCGGGCGAAGCCCGAGTTGCGCAGGTTGCCGGTCTGAGCCGCCCGCTGGTCCCGGGTGACACGGCCCGAGTGGTGGCGGGCGCAGGCCAGGCCGTACACGTCGCGCATCCGGGAGAACATCGTGCGGGCCCGCTCCAGCTCCCGTACCGCCTGGTCGCGGTCGCCGCGCTCCTCCAGCGCCTGGCCCAGGTAGTACAGCGTCCACGCCTCGCCGCGCGCGTCCTCGTTGTCGCGGTGGCGGGACAGTGCCTGGCCCAGCTGGTCCACCGCGGGGGCCGGGTCGCCGTCCACCAGCCTGGCCCGGGCCAGCTGCGTCAGCGCCCAGGCCTCACCGCGTCCGTCGCGGGTGCGGCCGTACAGATCGAGGGCCGCACGCAGCTCCGATTCCGCGCGCGCGACATCGCCCATCCGCAGGCACACCTGGCCCAGCTGGAAGTGCGTCCACGCCTCGCCGTGCAGCGACTCGCCCTCCCGGTGCAGGGTCAGCGCCGTCGCCAGCAGCGTCAGCGCCTCCGCGAGATTGGCCCGGTCGCGCTCCACCGCGGCCAGTGCGTGCAGCGACCACGCCCGGTCCTCGGCCTGCTCGTCCGAGGACTGCAGCTCGATCGCCTCGTGCAGCTTCGCCGCGGCCTCGGTCAGATTGCCCTGGTGGTGCAGGGTGATGCCGAGAGAGCAGAGCGCGAGCGCGGTGCCCGAGTCGTTCTGCGCCTCGCGGTAGAGGCCGACGACGGACGACAGTGTCGTACGGGCCTTGTCGAGCTCGCCGAGCTGCCGGGCCGCGATGCCGGTACGCCACCGAACGGAGCGTTCCAGCAGGCCCTGGTCCACCGCCTGCGACAGCTCACTGATCTCGCCGAGCCGGTACAGGTCGCCGCGCAGCAGGCAGTAGTCGCACAGCGCGCTCAGCAGATTGAGCACCGTCTGCTGGTTGACGCCCTCCGCGTGCCGCAGCGCCGAGGTGATGAAGCTCGACTCGTCGTCCAGCCAGCGCAGCGCCGCGTCCAGCGAGGCGAAGCCGTGCGCCCCGAACTGGCCCGCGCGCGTGGACATCTTGCCGTCCACCATGCGGATCACCGCCCCGGCCAGGTCCGCGTAGTTCTGGATGAGCCGCTCCTGCGCGGCCGTACGCTCGGCGGCCTCCTCCTCGTCGAGGAGACGGGCCCGGGCGAAGGACCGTACGACGTCGTGCAGCCGGTAGCGGCTGGCCCGCACATGGTCGATCAGTCCCGCGCCGGCCAGGCCCGTGAGCAAACGCTGCGACTCCTGCTCGTCCGTGGCCAGCAGCGCCGCCGCCGCGGCCGCGCCAAGTGACGCCCGCCCGGCCAGCGCGAGCCGGCGCAGCAGCCGCCGCGCCTGCTCGGACTGGTCGGTGTAGCGCAGCCACAGCGCCCGCTCGACCGGGTCCACCGGACCGTACGCGCCGAGATCGGCCGCCAGCTGATGCGCGGTCCGCGGGCCGAGCGAGGAGCCTGCGATATGCAGCGCGAGCGGCAGCCCGCCGCACAACTCCCGTACCTCGTCGGCCGATTGGGCGTCGTACGGACCGGACAGCGGTTCCTCGGCCGAGGCCCGCAGCAGCTCCTCCGCGCCCGCCGCGTCCAGAGCGTCGACCGGCAGCTGGTGCACCCACGCCGGCATGTCCGCCGGCAGGTCGAGCCGCTCGCGCGCGGTCACCAGCACCAGGCTGTCCGAACGCTCCGGCACCAGGGTGCGCACCTGCGCCGGGTCACTCGCGTCGTCCAGCACCACCGTCACCGGCAGCCCGGTCAGATGCTGGTGGTACAACTCGCCCAGCCGCCGCACCTGCTGCTCGGCCGACGAACGCTCCCGGAACAGCAGCTGTTCGCGCGGCGCGCCCAGCCGGTTGAGAAGATGCAGCAGCGCATCACGCGTAGAGAGCGGACGCTCGCTGTCGCCGCGCAGATCGACCACGCACGCGCCCCGGAACTGATCCTTGAGGTGGTGCGAAGCCCGCACCGCGAGGGTCGTGCGCCCCGATCCCGGCACGCCGTACAGCACCACGACCGTCGGCCTGGTCTCCGTCGACGCGCGGGCGGCGTGCACCCACTGCGAGATCTGCGTCATCGCCTCCCGGCGGCCCGCGAACGGCCCCTCCGGCTCCGGCAGATGCCCGAAGGACTGCTCCAGCACCGACCGCCTGCGCGCCGCCGCGCTCCGGTCCGCGCCGCGCAGCTGCGGCACCACGGTGGTCTTCTTCGCGGTCCGGGTGGAGGAGGCCAGCATCCGCTGCTGGTCCAGGAACGGGCGGATGCCCCGCACCTCCAGCGCGGTCAGCCACTGCAACCGCAGCTGCTCGGTCCCGCCCGGCTGCCCCAGCGCCCCGGCTCTACGGTGTGCGTCGGGCCAGTGCGAGGCCGTCACCTTGGCGACGGTGGCCGCGGCGCCGGCGACTGCGACGACAGCCCCGGCGCCGAGCGCGGTGCCCACCGCCGTCCCCAGCGCGACGTCCGCGCCGATCGCCGCGGCCGCGGCAATGGCCGTCACCAGCACGGGAGTTGAGATGTTCTGCCGATTGAACTGCGCGGACAGCGGCTGCTGCCCTGCCTCCGCCTCCATCAGCGCCTGCTCGTACGCGGCGTACTCCTCGGCCGCATTCGCCGCCATGCTGTCCAGGGCGGCCCGTGCGCGTGCCATCAGCACGCCCGAGTCCGACCGCCCGCCCGAACGCCGTACCTCTTCCTCGACGGCGCGTACCAACAGCCGCTCGGCTTCCGCCCGATGGCTGTCCCGCATAGGGGTCCCCCTCTGAGAGCCTTCCGGTTCCGTTCCGGTTCCGTTCCGGTTCCGGTCCCCTCGCGGGTTCCGGTTTCGCACCGGCGACAAGTGTCCTGCGCGCGGCGCGTCAGCGCGAGAGAGTCTGACGATCATCCACACCTGAGAGAGGATGGGTGTCATGCCGAACCGCCTCGCCCATGAGACTTCCCCCTACCTCCTTCAGCACGCCGACAACCCGGTCGACTGGTGGCCGTGGTCGGGCGAGGCCTTCGACGAGGCCCGCAGGCGCGGGGTACCCGTGCTGCTCAGCGTCGGCTATTCGAGTTGCCACTGGTGCCACGTCATGGCGCACGAATCCTTCGAGGACGAGGCGACCGCGGAGTATCTGAACGAGCACTTCGTCAACATCAAGGTCGACCGCGAGGAGCGGCCCGACGTCGACGCCGTCTATATGGAGGCCGTGCAGGCCGCCACCGGGCAGGGTGGCTGGCCCATGACCGTCTTCCTCACCGCGGACGGCGAGCCCTTCTACTTCGGTACCTACTTCCCGCCCGAGCCCCGGCACGGCATGCCCTCCTTCCGGCAGGTTCTCGAAGGGGTCGCGGCCGCCTGGGCCGACCGGCGCGACGAGGTCGGCGAGGTCGCGGGGAAGATCGTCCGGGATCTGGCCGGGCGCTCGCTCGCCTACGGCGGAGAGGGGCTGCCGGGCGAGGAGGAGCTGTCCCAGGCGCTGCTCGGGCTCACCCGGGAGTACGACGAGCGGCACGGTGGCTTCGGCGGCGCGCCCAAGTTCCCGCCGTCGATGGTCGTCGAGTTCCTGCTGCGGCACTACGCCCGGACCGGGGCCGAGGGTGCTCTGGAGATGGCTGCGAAAACGTGTGGGGCGATGGCCCGCGGGGGGATGTACGACCAGCTCGGCGGCGGCTTCGCGCGGTACTCCGTGGACCGAGGGTGGGTGGTGCCGCACTTCGAGAAGATGCTGTACGACAACGCCCTGCTCTGCCGGGTGTACGCGCATCTGTGGCGGGCGACCGGCTCGGAGCTGGCCCGGCGGGTGGCGCTGGAGACCGCGGACTTCATGGTGCGGGAGCTGCGCACGGCCGAGGGCGGGTTCGCCTCGGCGCTCGACGCGGACAGTGCCGTCGGAGACGGATGGGGGCACCCCCAGGCCGAAGGCTCTGGGGGAGGTACGGGCAAGCATGTCGAGGGCGCGTTCTATGTGTGGACGCCGGAGCAGCTGCGCGAGGTGCTTGGGGACGAGGACGGGCGGCGGGCCGCCGAGCTGTTCGGGGTGACGGAGGAGGGGACGTTCGAGGAGGGCGCGTCCGTCCTCCAGCTCCCGGACGGGGAGGTCGAATCGTCGATCAAGGAGCGGCTGCTCGCGGCGCGGGCACGGAGGGCGCGCCCCGGGCGGGACGACAAGGTGGTCGCCGCCTGGAACGGCCTCGCGATCGCGGCGCTCGCCGAGGTCGGCGCGTACTTCGAACGGCCGGATCTCATCGAGCGGGCCACCGAGGCTGCCGATCTGCTGGTGCGGCTGCACATGGACAGCGGGGCACGCCTCGCCCGTACCTCCAAGGACGGCGAAGTCGGCGCGAATTCCGGGGTGCTGGAGGACTATGCGAATGTCGCGGAGGGTTTCCTGGCGCTCGCGGGCGTGACGGGTGAAGGCGTGTGGCTGGAGTTCGCCGGCTTTCTGCTGGACATCGTCGTCGACCAGTTCGTGGCCGAGGGCGGGGCGCTGTACGACACCGCGCACGACGCCGAGAGGCTGATCCGCCGCCCGCAGGACCCGACGGACAGCGCGACCCCGTCCGGCTGGACGGCGGCGGCCGGCGCGCTGCTTTCGTATGCAGCCCACACGGGATCTCAGGCCCATCGCACCGCCGCAGAGGGCGCGTTGGGCGTGGTGAAGGCGCTCGGGCCACGGGCCCCGCGTTTCATCGGCTGGGGGCTCGCGGTCGCGGAGGCGCTGCTGGACGGGCCGCGCGAGGTGGCGGTGGTCGGCCCTCAGGACGGGCGGGCGACACGGAAGTTGCACCGTACGGCGCTGCTGGCGCAGGCGCCGGGCGCGGTGGTCGCGGTCGGTGAACCGGACAGCGAGGAGTTCCCACTGCTCAGGGATCGCCCTCTGGTGGACGGCAGCCCCGCTGCGTACGTATGTAGGCACTTCGTCTGTGATGCCCCTACCGCGGACGCATCGGCACTTGCCCGAAAACTCGCCAATTGACCGCGCAGCAGCAGTTTTTATCAGACAAGCACCGGACCTTAACGTTCCGCCTATAAGGTCGCGGCACGAGGAGTAGCCGACCGTGCGCACTGGGGAGTGCCGCACCAGAGGCTGACACAGATGTGCCGCCGGCCAGGGGGGCCTGCTGCCGGGGCGCAGGTCCAAGGGGGGACCTTTCGGTGCTCATATCGGTGTTTGTTGTTGCCATTTCCGTGGCGCTGTTCTGGATGGCGGCGTTCACGCTGTGGTGGCAGATGCATGCCTGGCGTACGCCCGAGATACTCGCGGCGACCCGGTTCGACCGGCCCGACGGCGGCGTCGGGCTCTCTTTCTCCCTGCTTCTGCCGGCCCGCCATGAGCAGGCCGTGCTGGAGCACACCGTCGAGCGGCTGCTGGAATCCAGCCACTCCAACTTCGAGATCATCGTGATCGTCGGCCACGACGACCCGGAGACCGCGGCGGTTGCCGAGCGTTCGGCCGCGCGTGATCCGGTGCGGGTGCGGGTCATCACCGACACGCATGAGGTGAAGAACAAGCCCAAGGCCCTCAACACCGCGCTGCCGCACTGCCGCGGCGACATCGTGGGCGTCTTCGATGCCGAGGACCAGGTCCACCCCGAGCTGCTCGCCCATGTCGACCACGCCTTCACCTCCACCGGCGCGGACGTCGTCCAGGGCGGCGTACAGCTGATCAACTTCCACTCCAGCTGGTACAGCCTGCGCAACTGCCTGGAGTACTTCTTCTGGTTCCGCAGCCGCCTCCATCTGCACGCACAGAAGGGCTTCATCCCGCTCGGCGGCAACACCGTCTTCGTCCGTACGACTGTGCTGCGCGAGGCGGACGGCTGGGACCCCAACTGCCTCGCCGAGGACTGCGACCTGGGTGTGCGGCTCTCGTCCGTCGGCAAGAAGGTCGTCGTCGCGTACGACAGCGACATGGTCACCCGCGAGGAGACCCCCGGCACGCTGATGAGCCTGCTCAAGCAGCGAACCCGCTGGAACCAGGGCTTCCTGCAGGTCTACCGGAAGAAGGACTGGAAACAACTCCCGGCCTTCGGGCAGCGGTTGCTCGCCCGCTACACCCTGATGACGCCATTCCTGCAGGCCTACTCCGGCGTGATCATCCCGATCAACGTGGCCATCGCGCTCTTCCTCGATGTCCCCGTCGGCATCGCCATCGTGACCTTCCTGCCGCTGATCACGGCCATGGTCACCTTTGTCTTCGAGATCGTCGGGCTGCACGACTTCGGCAAGCAGTACGGCCTTCGCGTCCGCTTCGTCCACTACCTCAAGCTCATCGTCGGCGGCCCCTTCTACCAGGTTCTCCTGGCAGGCGCCGCGGTGCGCGCCGTCTGGCGGGAGCAGCGGGGACGCAACGAGTGGGAGCTGACCAGTCATGTCGGCGCGCATCTCACCGAGACCCGAGAGGACGTCCACCGGTGACCACAACTCTGCCTCCGGCGCCTGACACCGCCGCTCTGCCCGCTGCCGCCAAGCCCCGGCCGACGGTGCCCGTCCATATCCGGCCCGTCATACGCTTTCGCAGCTCGCGGCCCGATCTGCTGCTGTGCTTCGGGCTGCTGGCCGTGATCCTGCTCGTCCAGGGCTGGAACATCACGAACTTCCCGACCCTCAGCGACGACGAAGGCACCTATCTCGCCCAGGCCTGGGCGGTCCAGCAGGGCGACGGGCTCGCGCACTACACGTACTGGTACGACCATCCGCCGCTCGGCTGGGTCCAGATAGCCGCGCTCACCTGGATTCCGTCGCTCATCGCGCCGGAGACGATGACCGTGGCTACGATGCGGTTCGCAATGCTGCTGGTCAGCGCGGCGTGCGCGGTGCTGCTGTACGTACTGGCGCGCCGGCTGTTCCTGCCGCGCTGGGCCGCCGGGCTGGCGATGCTGCTCTTCGGGCTCTCCCCGCTCTCCGTGGTCCTGCAGCGCGAGATCTTCCTGGACAACATCGCGGTGATGTGGATGCTGCTGGCGTTCTGCCTGGCCGCGTCCCCCAGCCGCCATCTGTGGCACCACTTCGCCGCCGGTCTTGCGGCCGCGACCTCGGTGCTCACCAAAGAGACGATGCTGGTGGTGCTGCCCGCGCTGCTGGTGACGATGTGGCGGCACAGCCACCGTGACACCCGTAAGTTCGCGGTGACCGGTGCGATCACGGCATGTGCGCTGATCGGGCTCGCGTATCCGCTCTTCGCGCTGCTCAACAATGAGCTGTTCCCCGGGCCCGGCCATGTGTCGCTGATCGACGGGATCACCTACCAGATGGGCCGCGAGGGCTCGGGCTCCATCTTCGATTCGGGCTCCGGCTCGCACGGCGTCTTCAGGTCCTGGCTCTACTACGACCGGGTGCTGCCGCTCGGCGGACTCGCCGGCGCGGCCCTGCTGCTGGTGACCCTGCGCTGGTCGGTCACGGCACGCGCGCTCGCCGGACCGGCGCTGGTGGTGGCGATCCTCGCGCTCGTGGCGATGAGGCCCTCCGGCTATCTGCCCGCCATGTACGTCATCCAGGCGCTGCCGTTCCTGGCACTGGTGCTGGCGGGCGGCGCGGCGAGCGTGGCGCACGCGGTGCTGCGGCGGAGAATCCGGCCCCGCCGGAGTTCGAGGCGCGGGGTCCGGGACGGAGCCGCGGGTCAGAGCCCACGGCCCGGGATAGGTGTCCGCCACGTCGTGGCCGGGCTCCTCGCACTCGCCGCGGCTGTATACGTCGTGCCGAGCTGGTACGCCGGAAACCGCGACGCCCTCACCGTCGACGCCAACGCCCCCTACCGCGCGGCCGCCTCCTGGATGCGACACGAGGTCGCCGACCCCGCGTCCACCCGGGTCCTGGTCGACGACGCGCTCTGGCTGGACCTCGTGCACGACGGGTTCGAGCCCGGCACCGGCGCGATCTGGTTCTACAAGGCCGATCTCGACCCCGCGGTGACGAAGACGATGCCGCGCGGCTGGCGGGACCTCGACTATGTCGTCTCGTCGCCGACCGTCCGCCGCGACGCCGTCGACCTGCCCAACGTCAAGGCGGCACTTGAACATTCGAACCCCGTCGCCGTCTTCGGCGACGGCGAGGACCGGATCGAGATCCGCCGGATCGCCGGAGGCGAGCGATGACCACCACACCCCGTACGGGCGCCGAGGAACTCGGCGATCCGGAGCTCAGCGCCGCCCAGCTCGCCGAGCCCGGCGCCGTCACCGTCATCATTCCGACCTTCAACGAGTCCGAGAACGTACGGGAGTTGCTCCACCAGCTCACCGACTCCGTGCCGTCCCGGCTGCCCTGCGAGGTCGTCTTCGTCGACGACTCCACGGACGACACCCCGGACGTGATCCGCAGCGCCGCGCAGGACTGCCCGTTCCCGGTCGCCGTACTCCACCGCGACGTGCCGACGGGCGGGCTCGGCGGCGCGGTCGTCGAAGGTCTGAAGGGCGCGGGCTCCGACTGGATCGTCGTCATGGATGCCGACCTCCAGCACCCGCCCGCGCTCGTGCCCGAACTCGTCGCGGCCGGGGAGCGTTCCGGCGCCGATCTCGTCGTCGCCAGCCGCTACATCCGCGGCGGCAGCCGCGCAGGCCTCGCCGGCGGCTACCGTATCGCCGTCTCGCGCGGGGCGACCTGGCTGACGAAGGCACTCTTCCCGCGCAGGCTGCGCGGCATCAGCGACCCGATGAGCGGCTTCTTCGCGATCCGGCGCAGCGCGGTGACGGCCGACGCGCTGAAGCCGCTCGGCTACAAGATCCTGCTGGAGCTGGCGGTGCGCTGCCGCCCTGAGACGGTCGCCGAGGTGCCGTTCGTCTTCCAGGAGAGGTTCGCCGGCGAGTCCAAGTCGACGGCGAAGGAAGGGATGCGCTTCCTCGGGCATCTCGTCGCGCTGCGTACGGCATCGTCGGCGGCCCGGATGGTGGCCTTCGGCCTGATCGGCCTCACCGGCTTTCTGCCGAACCTGCTCGGACTGCATGTCCTGGCCACAGCCGGTATGCACTATCTGCCGGCCGAGATCGTCGCCAACCAGTTCGGCGTGATCTGGAACTTCCTCCTCATCGAGGTACTGCTGTTCCGGGACCGCCGCAGGCACCGGCACTGGGCGGACCGGGTGGGCCGGTTCGCGCTGCTCGCCAACGCCGATCTGCTGCTGCGCATCCCGCTGATCGCGCTGTTCGTGAGCCGGATGGAAATGGCGGTGCTGCCCGCCACCACGCTGGCGCTGCTGACCACGTTCGTCCTGCGGTTCGCGGCGACGGAGGCGCTTGTCTACCTGCCGCGCAGCAGTGGGCGCCACCGAGACGAGGGAGGCGGCCGCAACAGCCGCAGCAGTCGAGGGAGCTGCACGGAAAGGACTGTGTAATGCCTGCCGAGTCACCTACGCCCGGGCCCTGTGAGCCCGAGACCCCCGCGTCCAAGCCGCGGATGCCGCTGATGTCGCGCATCCGCGCGCCGCGCCGCATGGGAGCGTCGCGCCCGGCGCTGCAAGACGGGAGACGCCGGGCCGCGCCGCAAAGCGGGAGACGCCGGGTCGCGCTGCTCGCCGTCGCCGCGCTCACCGGTGGGCTGCTGATATCCGCCCCGCAGCAGGCTTCCGCCGGCCCGCCCAACCTGATCACCAATCCGGGCTTCGAGACCGCCGGCTTTGCCGACATGCCCGCCTGCTGGGAGAAGTCCGGGTGGGGCGACAACGACTTCACCTTCGAGACCGTCGCCGACGCCCACTCGGGCAGCAAGGCCATGAAGGTCTCGCTGAGCCGCCGGGTCGACGGCGACCGCAAGGCCCTGATCACCGAGGACACGGTCTGCGCGCCCAAGGTGAAGCCGGACAGCCAGTACGACCTCTCCCTCTGGTACAAGAGCACCACCCCCGACACCGCCATCACGCTCTTCCGGCACGACGTGACGGGCGGCTGGCAGTACTGGACAGACCTCAAGGCCCTCCCGATGAGCGCTGGTTACGAGCGGGTCGAGGTCCGCACCCCCGCCGTCCCGCCCGGCACCGACCGGATCACCTGGGGCGTGTCCGTGTACGGCACCGGCTCGGCCACCACCGACGACTACGTCATGGAGGAAGTGACCGTACCCGCCCCTGTCCCCGTCTGCAGCGGGACGCCGGAGGAGTGCGCCAAGGGCCGCTGGGACGTCCTGCCGGTCCAGAACCCGGTGCGCTCCATGCATTCCGTGGTTCTGCACAACGGGAAGGTCCTCGTCATCGCGGGCTCCGGCAACGACGAGGCGATGTTCGAGGCGGGCACCTTCACCTCCGCCGTCTATGACCCGAAGACCGGCAACTTCCGGACCGTTCCCACCCCCGTGGACATGTTCTGCGCCGGCCATGTGCAGCTCCAGGACGGCAAGGTCCTGGTGATGAGCGGCAACAAGGGCTATCCGTCGGCCGACGGCACGATCGGCTACCAGGGGCTGAAGGACTCGTACATCTTCGACCCGGCGACCGAGACGTATACGAAGACGAACGACATGAACGGCGGCCACTGGTATCCGTCGGCGACGATCCTCGGCAACGGTGACGTCATCTCCTTCGGCGGTCTGAAGGAGGACTCGACGGGCAATGTGACGGCCGAGAAGTTCTCCGCGGCGCAGAACAAGTGGTTGCCGGTGAACGAGGTCAACCAGACCTGGTCGTACTGGGGTCTGTACCCGTCGATGATCCTGATGCAGGACGGCCGGCTCTTCTACTCCGGCAGCCATGTCTTCGGCAACGGCACGCAGGGCTCCGGCGCGTCCATCTACGACTACACCGCCAACACCATCAACGATGTGCCCGGTCTGCAGAACAAGGACCAGCGGGACGAGTCGGCGAGCGTGCTGCTGCCGCCTGCCCAGGACCAGCGGGTGCTGACGATCGGCGGCGGCAACAACGAGACCAACCCGGCCGCCAACCGCCTCACCGACATCATCGACCTCAAGGACCCCAACCCGGTCTATACACACGGTCCGTTGCTGCCGCAGGGCCAGGTCGACCAGGGGCAGGGCAAGCGGCCGCAGACCGGCGCCGAGGGCAAGATGTTCGTCTCGGCCGTGCTGCTGCCCGACGGGAAGGTCTTCGAGACGGGCGGCGGGCTGCACGACCGGGCCGACCCGGTGTACGAGGCGTCGTTCTTCGACCCGGTGACCAATACGTACGAGGCGGGTCTCGCGACGGACCCGATCCCGCGCACGTACCACTCCTCGGCCTTTCTGCTGCCGGACGGGCGGGTGATGGCGGTGGGCGACAACCCGGGCAACGGCACGTACAACCACAATGTGTCCGTCTATACGCCGCCGTATCTGCTCAAGGGCGCCCGGCCGAAGATCACTTCGATGATCGACGGGCAGTGGACGTACGGGGACACCCAGCGGATCACGGTTGACCGGCCCATCGCCAAGGCGGAGTTGATCCGCCCGGCCGCGGTCACGCACTCCTCCGACCCCAACCAGCGGTTCCTGGATCTGCCGATGACGGTGGACGGCAACAACATCGATCTCAATGTCACCAGCAACCCCAATATGGCGCCGCCCGGCTGGTACATGCTCTTCGCGGTCGACGCGAACGGGATCCCGTCGGTGGCCCAGTGGGTGCATCTCGGGGGACCTGCGGCGATGGCAGCCGATGCCCCTTCCGCGCATGTCCACGATTTCGCGGACGCTCCGGCGAAGGCGCCGAAGAAGGCGCAGAAGAAGCGGAGTTCGGCGCCGGTGAGCCCGCAGATCGCCGGCTGCGACCGGCACTACGGCGCGGCCGGGGTCTGTGTCCCCACAGTGTTCCCACGGGAGGTGAAGGCGACGACGGCGGCGCGGTGCGCGTGGCTGGCGGCGCATGAGTACGGACGGCTGAAGGTGAACGGGAAGGACGACCCCTTGCGGCTCGACCCGAACAGGGATGGCGTGGCGTGCGGCAAAGGGGACGGGGTGAGGTAGGGGGCGGGGCGGGTCAGAGCTTCAGCCCGCCCCGCATCGTCGTCAGCGCGCGGTCCACCAGCTCGACCAGATCGTCCTGGTGGTCCCGCGCCGCCCAGTACAGCATCACCTCGCGCAGCGCCCCGAGCACCGCCGCCGTGAAGACCCGTACGTCCAGGTCGTCGTGGTCCCGGCCGGCGCGGTCGGCGAGTGTGTTGACGAGCAGCTCGGACGTGGTGGCCATGGTCTCGGTCATCCTGGCCCGGATCGCCGGGACCTCCACCATCAGCCTGGTGCGCTGAATGAGCTCCTCGCGCTCGTCCTGGACGAAGGTCGACAGCCGGTGTGTCATAACATGCCGGATCGAGTCCAGCGGGTCCTCGTCGGCCGGCCGCGCCCGCAGTTCCGCTTCCCTGATCGGGTCGTACTCGTCGGTGAGGACGATGTCTTCCTTGGTCGGGAAGTACCGGAAGACCGTGGACGGGGAGACCTCCGCGGCCTCCGCGATCTGCTCGACGGTGGTCGCCTCGTACCCCTGCTCCGAGATGAGCCGGTATGTCGCCCGGCGGATCGCGATCCGCGTCTTCAGCTTCTTGCGCTCGCGCAGTCCAAGCTGTGGCTGCGCTTCGGCGAGGAAAACGCGCGAGGGTGTACGCGTGGTGGCGGCCATGCCCGTCATTGTCCTGCATCGAGGCGGCGGGACATGGCAATCCCCGAGAGTCGATGTCAAATGACAGTAACCCTCAGAAGATGCTCTCGGCCAAGAAGAATGGCCGTGGCATCGCTGCCACGGCCGAGGTCTGGAGGGGGAGGGGTCATGAGTCCTGGTAGGCGACCAGTGAGATGCCCACGTAGTGCACGATGAACGCCGCGAGGGTGAGGGAGTGGAAGACCTCGTGGAAGCCGAACCACCGCGGTGACGGGTTCGGTCGCTTCATTCCGTAGATCACGCCGCCCGCGCTGTAGAGCAGCCCGCCGACGATCACGCAGACGAGCACCGCGATCCCGCCGGCGCGCATGAAATCGGGCAGAAAGAAGACGGCCGCCCAGCCCATCGCGATGTAGCAGGGCGTGTAGAGCCAGCGCGGGGCGCCGACCCAGAAGACCCGGAACGCTATGCCCGCCACGGCCGCCGCCCAGACAGCCCACAGCAGTGCACGGCCGGAAGAATCGGGGAGAAGGAGCATCGTCAGCGGGGTGTACGTGCCCGCGATGATCAGGAAGATATTGGCGTGGTCGAGCCTGCGCAGCACGGCTTCGCCGCGCGGGCCCCAGTTGCCGCGGTGGTAGAGCGCGCTCACGCCGAAGAGCAGGCACGCGGTGAAGACGTAGATCGCGCAGGCCACCCGGGCCCGGGAGGAGTCGGCGAGCGCCGTGAGCACCAGTCCCGCGACCAGGACGGCGGGAAACATCCCGGCGTGCAGCCAGCCGCGCAGCCTCGGTTTCACGGGGGCTGGCTCTATCTCGGTCACTTCGGGCGCGGCAGCAGTCATGACGAGGATGGTACCTACGCAACCGTAGGTAACGGATGGTTCCGCACATCCTCGCTGCGTCCCTTTAAGGCCCGGCCCGAGCGGCTTTCGGGATGCGATCGAGCCTCGAGTGGCGATGCTCACGTGAGAGGTCCTCTGGACATATGCGCACACTGCACCGATGATCAGATGAGTGCGGTCGGCACCGGATGAGCGGGCTACGAAGCATCCGGGTCGCAGCCCCCACGGGGCAACAACCTTCGAACCCCTCACTTAGGAGCGATCGTGGCGCGCGACATCGCGGCTCCCAGCACCGTCCCCACCAACCACCAGGAGCTCGTTTCCTGGGTCGACGAGATCGCAGCAATCACCGAACCGGACAGCGTCGTCTGGTGTGACGGATCAGAAGCCGAGTACGAGCGCCTGTGCGAGGAGCTCGTCGCCAAGGGCACCTTCAAAAAGCTGGACCCGATCAAGCGCCCGAACTCCTACTACGCCGCGTCCGACCCGAGCGACGTCGCCCGCGTCGAGGACCGCACCTTCATCTGCTCCGAGAAGGAGGAGGACGCGGGACCGACGAACCACTGGAAGGCCCCGGCCGAGATGAAGGCCATCTTCGCCGACGAGGAGGGCGTCTTCCGCGGCTCGATGCGCGGCCGGACCATGTACGTGGTGCCGTTCTGCATGGGGCCGCTGGGCTCGCCGCTGTCCGCCATCGGCGTCGAGATCACAGACTCCGCCTACGTCGCCGTCTCCATGCGCACCATGACCCGCATGGGACAGCCCGTCCTCGAGGAGCTCGGCTCCGACGGCTTCTTCGTCAAAGCCGTGCACACCCTCGGCGCCCCGCTGGAGCCGGGCCAGGAGGACGTCCCCTGGCCCTGCAACACGACCAAGTACATCTCGCACTTCCCCGAGACCCGCGAGATCTGGTCGTACGGATCCGGCTACGGCGGCAACGCCCTGCTCGGCAAGAAGTGCTACGCGCTGCGCATCGCGTCCGTCATGGCGCGCGACGAGGGCTGGCTCGCCGAGCACATGCTGATCCTCAAGCTCACCCCGCCGCAGGGCGAGTCCAGGTACGTCGCCGCCGCCTTCCCGAGCGCCTGCGGCAAGACCAACCTCGCCATGCTGGAGCCCACCATCTCCGGCTGGACCGTGGAGACCATCGGCGACGACATCGCCTGGATGCGCTTCGGCGAGGACGGCCGGCTGTACGCGATCAACCCCGAGGCCGGTTTCTTCGGCGTCGCGCCCGGCACCGGTGAGCACACCAACGCCAACGCGATGAAGACCCTGTGGGGCAACGCCGTCTTCACCAATGTCGCGCTCACCGACGACAACGACATCTGGTGGGAGGGCATGACCGAGGAGGCCCCGGCCCACCTCACGGACTGGAAGGGCAACGACTGGACGCCCGCGTCCGAGACCCCGGCGGCTCACCCCAACGCCCGCTTCACCGTGCCTGCCTCGCAGTGCCCGATCGCCGCGCCCGAGTGGGAGGACCCCAAGGGCGTGCCGATCTCGGCGATCCTCTTCGGCGGCCGCCGCGCCAGCGCCGTACCGCTGGTGACCGAGTCCTTCAACTGGCAGCACGGTGTCTTCCTCGGCGCGAACGTCGCCTCCGAGAAGACCGCGGCGGCCGAGGGCAAGGTCGGCGAGCTGCGCCGCGACCCGTTCGCGATGCTGCCGTTCTGCGGCTACAACATGGGCGACTACATGGCCCACTGGATCAAGGTCGGGCAGAAGGCAGACGCGTCGAAGCTGCCGAAGATCTACTACGTGAACTGGTTCCGCAAGAACGACGCGGGCAAGTTCGTCTGGCCGGGCTTCGGCGAGAACAGTCGCGTGCTCAAGTGGATAGTGGAGCGTCTGGCGGGCAAGGCCGAGGGCGTCGAGACGCCGATCGGCATCCTGCCGACGCGTGAGGCCCTCGACACGGACGGCCTCGAACTGCCCGACGAGGACCTCGACTTCCTGCTCAAGGTCGACAAGGAGGTCTGGCGCGAGGAGGCGGCGCTGATCCCCGAGCACCTCAACACCTTCGGCGACCACACGCCGAAGGAGCTGTGGGACGAGTACCGCGGGCTGGTCGCCCGGCTCGGCTGACGCTCGTACCGAATCGTCGCGGCGGACCAACCCGACATCCGCCCTGACCTGTGGGGTCACCCAGGTCCGCCGCGTCCCCGGCCCCCGGAGCCCCCTGGTCAGGCTGATGGCGCGGCGCACGCGGGCGCGGTCGTCGACGACGTCGTACCCG
>NZ_JBSFMS010000141.1:0-18498 GCF_053599675.1 Streptomyces sp. NPDC000880
GACCGCGAGATCGTGTCGACCAGCAGCGCGTCACAGAGCACATTGGACTTCGCGCCCGGCGCGCCCTCGCCGATCTCGATCAGACCGCGGTAGGAGGTGCGGCCGCCGCCTCGTGCCACCGACTTGGAGACGATGTTGGACGAGGTGTTCGGTGCCATGTGGACCATCTTGGCGCCGGCGTCCTGGTGCTGGCCCTCGCCCGCGAAGGCGATGGACAGGGTCTCGCCCTTGGCGTGCTCGCCCATCAGGTAGACGGCCGGGTACTTCATGGTGACCTTGGAGCCGATGTTGCCGTCGACCCACTCCATGGTCGCGCCCTCGTACGCCACGGCGCGCTTGGTGACCAGGTTGTAGACGTTGTTCGACCAGTTCTGGATCGTCGTGTAGCGGCAGCGGCCGCCCTTCTTGACGATGATCTCGACGACGGCGCTGTGCAGCGAGTCAGAGGAGTAGATCGGGGCGGTACAGCCCTCGACGTAGTGGACGTAGGCGTCCTCGTCGACGATGATCAGCGTCCGCTCGAACTGGCCCATGTTCTCCGTGTTGATACGGAAGTAGGCCTGCAGCGGGATGTCGACCTGCACACCCTTCGGCACGTAGATGAACGATCCGCCGGACCACACGGCGGAGTTCAGCGAGGCGAACTTGTTGTCGCCGACCGGGATGACGGTGCCGAAGTACTCCTGGAAGAGCTCAGGGTGCTCCTTCAGCGCGGTGTCCGTGTCGAGGAAGATGACGCCCTGCTCCTCCAGGTCCTCACGGATCTGGTGGTAGACGACCTCGGACTCGTACTGGGCGGCGACGCCGGCGACCAGGCGCTGCTTCTCCGCCTCCGGGATACCGAGCTTGTCGTAGGTGTTCTTGATGTCCTCGGGCAGGTCCTCCCAGGACTCCGCCTGCTTCTCGGTGGACCGCACGAAGTACTTGATGTTGTCGAAGTCGATCCCCGACAGGTCCGAGCCCCAGCTCGGCATGGGCTTCTTGTCGAACAGCCGCAGACCCTTGAGGCGCAGCTTCAGCATCCACTCCGGCTCGTTCTTCTTCGTCGAGATGTCGCGGACGACTTCCTCGGACAGTCCGCGCTTGGCCGCGGCACCGGCCGCGTCGGAGTCGGCCCAGCCGAATTCGTACGTACCCAGACCCTCGAGTTCGGGGTGGGCAGTCTCCGTGGGGAGAGTCATGCGGGGTTCCTCCCGGCCGTGTTTGCAGATCCTGATGGTGTCGTGGTCTTGGGAATGAACGTCGTGCAGACCCCGTCGCCGTGGGCGATGGTGGCCAGTCGCTGTACGTGCGTCCCGAGCAGGCGGGAGAAGGTCTCCGTCTCCGCCTCGCACAGCTGCGGGTACCGCTCGGCAACGTGAGCGACCGGGCAGTGGTGCTGACAGAGCTGCTCGCCGACCGGTGCGTTACGCGCCGTAGCAGCGTACCCGTCGGCACTCAGGGCCTTGGCCAGCGCTTCGGTGCGATCCTCGGGGGCTGCGGCCTCGATCGCCTGCCGGTAGGTCTCCGCCTGTGCCTCGAGGCGGTCGCGGGCGAAGGCGGCGACCGCCTCCTCTCCGCCTGCGTTCTGCTCGATCCAGCGGAGAGCGTCCACGGCCAGCGTGTCGTACGACTGCTCGAAGGCGTCCCGGCCGCAGTCGGTCAGCGCGAACACCTTCGCGGGTCGCCCACGGGTCCGTGCGCCATAGACCCGCTGCTCACGGGACTCGACGACGTTCTCGGCGACGAGCGAGTCGAGGTGGCGACGGACGGCGGCCTGGGTGAGGCCGAGGCGACCTGCGAGATCGGCCACGGTGGACGGGCCGTGGTCCAGGATGGACCGCGCGACCCGGTTACGCGTGGAGTGCTCACCGGTCGCAAGTTCCTCATGCGGAGCCTCGCCGACGTTTTTCACAACGCCATTGTTGCGTAATTCCCCGGACCGTGACAACTGTCGTCCAAGGCGTGAACCGGTGGGGTACATCACTAAGGGTTACCTAAGGTCAGGGCCCGTCCGCAGCTGCCGGACGGGCCCTGACCAGGGAATCGCCAGGGAATTACCCGGCGAGATCCGGACGGTCGGTGACCCTGATCGAATTCACCAGAGTCTTGCCGGCATTCGCCACGAAACGCAGGTTGAGCTGGCCGTCGGTGACCCGCACCGTGAAGGCCCGCTCGTGCGCGGTGCGGACGCCTGCCTCCAGCGCCAGGTCGAGGTTGGGCACGTACTGCGTCCCCTCGGCCATCACGTCGAAGACCCGGTCCGTCGGATCCTTGGAGCTCAGCTCCGCGAAGCCCAGCTCGATCCGGTAGGTGCCGGCCGGCAGGCCGTCGAAGCGGTACTCGTACATGCCCTGGCGGGCGGTCCGGTAGAGCTTCGAGTCGGCCGCGCCCGTGATCGAACGGGTCGTGGAGAGCTCACTGGCGCTGCCCAGATATCCGTACGCACCGGCGGCGTGCTTGCGGTCCGGCCCCCAGGTGTCGCCGAGAGCGTCCACCGCGGACTGGGCCGTTCCGGTGTCGATCGCCGTCTGATAGGCGGGCACGACCACGGTGACCGGGATGTCGATCACCGGTCTGCGGCCGCTGTCGGACTTCACCTGCAGGGTCCCGGTCAGGACCGTGCCCGGGGCGGCCCCGGTGGTGTCGACGCTGAGCGCTACCTGCTGCGATGCGCCGGCAGCCAGCTGTCCGGTGCCGGGCGCCGCCTTGATCCAGCTCTTGCCGTCCTTCTCGGCGACCGTGAAGGGGGTGGCGGAGCCCGTGTTGGCGAGGGTGAGCGTACGGGTGCGCTGCTGCGTCGCCGGTACGACGACGGTCACTGCCGTGCTGTCGGCTGCGACCCGACCCGTCTTGAGGGCCGTGTCGGACACCGCGATCTCGCCCGGCTTCGGGGTCTGCTGGGCGCTCGCCCCGGTGTAGGCGGGGGCGGAGACGGCGATGTCGTACGGAGCGCCGGCGGGCACCTGGAGGAGATAGCCGCCGTCGGCACCGGTGGTGTCACTGCCGGTCGCCGTGCCGGCGCTGCTCACCGCGACGGCCGCACCCGCCACCGGCTTGCTGTCGTTGGCGTCGGTGACCCGGCCCGCGACGACCGCGGTCTTGGTCGTACGGAGGGCGATGACCATCCCGTCGCGGACGGTGCCTTCGTTGAAGGAGTAGAGAAGCGCGTCGGTGCCGGTCGCGTTCTCGGCGCCGATGGTCGCGCCGGAGCCGTTCTCGAATCCGGTTCCGGAGATGTCCTTGTACTGGAAGGACGCGGAGCCGTCCTCGCCGAGGACCGCGGCGAAGGAGACCCGCTCGGCCGTGGTCGCCGCGATCAGCGCGTTGCGCCACTCGACGACGATCTTCCGGTGCGGGGCGGTGCCGGTCGCGGACCAGTACACGCCCGCGTCGGCGTCGACTGTGAGGTTGTCCCAGAACGGATAGAGCGAGCCGTTGGGGGCGAAAGTGGTGGGCAGGGTGGAGTTGCTGCTGGAGGTGGAGGCGGTCCCGAAGGACAGCACGCCGTCGATGGACGCGCTCGCCGACCGGTAGGTGCGTCCGTAGAACGCCACCGGGAACGGCAGCTCGAAGGAGGCCGTGCCGAAAGTGGTGCTGCTGTACGCCAGCTTGGTGGCACCGGCCGGGAAGTCGCCGCCGCCCAGCGAGCAGGCCGTGCCGAAGGCGTCGGTCCGGTCGGGCAGGGCGATGTCCTTGACCGTGTTCCCGGTGACCTCGACGCGGACGCTGGTCGCCGATGCGCAGCGGTGGCCGGGGGTGACGGCGAGGTCGTACGTGCCGACCGGGAGCCGCAGCGTGTACGCGCCGTCGGCGCCGGACTTGGCGGTGACCGGGGTGCCCTGGGCGGTGACAACGGCGCTCGCCTCGGCCCCGGCATAGCTGGTGACCTTGCCGGTGACGTCGGCGGACGCGGCCTCGTCGAGTGCGAAGTCCTTGACCGTGCTGCCGTTCTCGACGACGGTGACGGACCCCTGGGAGGTGACGTATCCGAACTTGGCGACCCTGACCGTGTAGTCGCCGACCATCAGCTTCGGCAGGGCATAGCCGCCGTCGGCGCCGGTGGTGACGGTCGTCTTCATCGGGCCCTCGAAGCGCAGGGTGGCGTCGGCGAGCGGGCCGGCGGCCGTGCTGACCTTGCCGCTGACCGCGCCGAGCGCGCCACGCGGGGCGGCGGTGACGGCGGCGTACGCGTCGAGGCGGCCCTCGCCGAAGACGTTGTTGTCGGCGGCCGTGCCGCCGCAGGTGGTGTTGTCCACGTCGACGGCGGTGGAGTCGAGGAGCTTCTCGGTCTCGGCGACATTGCCGCGGATCGCGGGCGACGCCGACCACATCAGCGCCACGGTGGCGGCGGTGTGCGGTGAGGCCATGGACGTACCGGAGATGGAGTTGTAGCCGCCGCCTGTCCAGGAGGAGCGGACGTTGACGCCGGGTGCGGCGAGGTTGGGCTTGAGGCCGCCGGCCTCACCGGTGCCGCGCGAAGAGAAGGACGCGATGGCGTTGTTGATGTCGAACGCGCCGGAGGAGTACGAGTCGGCGTACGTGCCGGGCGAGCCCGAGGTGTTGCAGCCGGGGCCGCTGTTGCCGTTGGAGAACGCCGGGAAGATGCCCGCGTCCCGCCACGACTGCACGACCTCCTTGTACCAGGGGTCCATGACGGTGCTGCCCCAGGAGTTGTTCACCACGTCCGGGGCGAGGTCGGGGCGGGGGTTGGCGCCTGCCGGGTCGGTCGGGGCGACGATCCACTGGCCGGAGCGGAGCAGCGAGTCGCGGCTGCAGGAGCTGGATTCGCATCCCTTGGCGGCGATCCACTTGGCGTCGGGGGCGACGCCGACCTGATTGCCCGCGCCGTCGTCGCCGACCATGGTGCCCATGGTGTGGGTGCCGTGGCCGTTGTTGTCGCACGGTGCGGTGCCGGTGCAGACTTTGGCCGGATCGAACCAGTTGTAGGCGTTGTCGTAGCTGCCGTCGGACTTCAGCCCGCGGTACTTCGCCTTGACGGCCGGGTGGTCGAACTGCACGCCGGAGTCGATGCTGGCGACGACCACTCCCTCGCCGCGTACGCCGAGTTCGGACCAGACCTTGGGGGCGTTGATCCGGTCGATGTTCCACTCGACGGCGTCCAGGCGCGGTTCGTTCTTCCCCGGCAGCGGGTCGGGGATGGTGATCGGGTCGTCGGCCTCGAGCGCGGCGACGTCGGTGCGCGCCGCGATCTTCTCGGCGAGCGCCTTGTCGGCGGTGACCTTGAGGGTGTTGGCGATCCAGAAGGACTCGTAGCGGACGTCGGCGCTGTCCAGCATGGCCCTGAGCGGGGCCTGGGACTTAGCGGCGTACGCCCGCTTCGTCTCGTAGAGCGTGCGTGCCTTGGCGGTCTTGCCCTTGGCCCGGCGAGCGGCCGAGGTGTCGGCCTCATGCGTCAGGGCGACCCAGAAGGTCGCCCTGTCCTTGGCGTCGAGCTGCGCGAGGACGCCGGGCTCGGTCTTGATCCGATAGGCGGAGGGTGCGGACGGTAAGGCGGCGTCGGGGTCCTGCGCCTGCGCGGGGGCGGCACCGAGGGCGATGGGCAGTGCTACGGCTATGGCGGTCAGGGCGGCGAGTGTTGCCCGCCGCCCCGGTCTGTGTCTGGCCACGAACGCTCCTTCGTGAGTGGGTTCGTATCGACACTCGATCGTGAAGGAGTTGGCAGGTTCATGTGAAGAACGCCTCAGGAGTCAGTTCAGGCCATTCCTGCCCCGGGTGTGCCTGCCCTTCTGCCGGGACCCGGGCCCCCGCCCCCCGGCGGCCTTGCCGCCCCGCCTAGACTTCCCGGCATGCGAAGCGAGTCCGTCGTCCAGATCCGGGGACTGGTCAAGCGGTACGGATCCAAGACGGCCGTGGACGGCCTCGACCTCGAGGTCCCCCAGGGCTCCGTGACCGCCGTCCTCGGCCCCAACGGAGCGGGCAAGACCACCACCGTCGAGACCTGCGAGGGCTACCGCCGCCCCGACGCCGGAACGGTGCGGGTCCTCGGCCTCGATCCGGTCGCCGACGCCGCGAAGCTGCGACCCAGGATCGGCGTGATGCTCCAGTCCGGCGGCGTCTACTCCGGCGCCCGCGCCGACGAGATGCTCCGCCACATGGCGAAACTGCACGCCCACCCGCTGGACGTGGACGCGCTGATCGAGCGGCTCGGCCTCGGCAGCTGCGGCCGTACGACCTACCGGCGGCTCTCCGGAGGCCAGCAGCAGCGGCTCGCCCTGGCGATGGCCGTCGTCGGCCGCCCCGAACTGGTCTTCCTGGACGAGCCGACCGCGGGCCTGGACCCGCAGGCCCGGCGGTCCACCTGGGAGCTCGTACGCGAACTGCGCGCGGACGGCGTCTCAACCGTCCTCACCACCCACTTCATGGACGAGGCCGAAGAGCTGGCGGACCATGTCGCGATCATCGACGCGGGCAAGGTCGTCGCCGAGGGCAGCCCGGAACAGCTCTGCCGCGGCGGCGCCGAGAACACGCTGCGCTTCACGGGGCGGCCCGGTCTGGACGTCGGCTCGCTGCTGAAGGCGCTGCCGGACGGCACGGAGGCGGTGGAGCTCACGCCCGGCGCGTACCGGATCACCGGCCAGGTGGACCCGCAACTGCTGGCGACCGTGACGTCCTGGTGCGCACAGCACGGCGTGATGCCGGACGGCATCTCGGTCGAGCGCCACACTCTGGAGGATGTCTTTCTTGAGCTGACCGGCAAGGAGCTGCGCTCATGAGCGTCGGTACGTACAACCCGGCGCCCGGCGCCGCGCCGCTGCCCCGCATGATCGCGGCGCAGACCGCGTTCGAGACGAAGATGCTGCTGCGCAACGGTGAGCAGCTGTTGCTCACCGTCATCATCCCCTCGCTCCTGCTGGTGCTGTTCTCGACCGTCGACATCATCGACACGGGAGAAGGCAGGCCGGTCGACTTCCTGGCCCCCGGCGTCCTCGCCCTCGCCGTGATGTCCACCGCCTTCACCGGGCAGGCCATCGCGACCGGCTTCGAGCGGCGGTACGGAGTCCTCAAGCGCCTCGGCGCCTCGCCGCTCCCCCGCTGGGCGCTGATGACCGCCAAGACGTTCTCGGTCCTGGCCACCGAGATCCTCCAGATCGTGCTGCTGACCGTGATCGCGTTCGCGCTCGGCTGGTCCCCGGAGGGCAACCTTCTCTCCGTACTGCTGCTGCTCGTCCTCGGCACCGCTGCCTTCTCCGGCCTCGGTCTGCTGATGGCCGGGACGCTCAGGGCCGAGGCGACGCTGGCAGCCGCCAACCTGGTCTTTCTGCTGCTCCTGGTGGGCGGCGGCGTGATCGTGCCGCTGGACAGGTTCCCGGACGGCGTCCAGTCGGTCCTCGCGCTGCTGCCGATCTCCGCGCTCTCGGACGGCCTGCGCGATGTGCTCCAGAACGGCGCCGCGCTGCCGTGGGGCGATCTGGGCATCCTCGCCGTCTGGGCGGTGCTCGCACTGGGCGCGGCCGCCCGGCTCTTCCGCTGGGAGTGACGCACGCGCCGGATGAGCCCTGCCAGGATCCGCGTGGCGGGAGGCCTCGATGGACCGAACTGCCGCGCTGCGCGCGCTTCCGGCTGACGTACGCACCCGCCCTGGCCTGGAACGCGGGCCGGGCCGTACCCGGACCGGACCCCTCGTGAAAACGTGCACAATCACCCGTTTACGATAGGGGCCGTGCTGACCCCCCTCGCCTGTATCGCCCAGCGCTGGACGCCGACTCCCAAAACGCTCCGGCGCGCCGCGCTCTCCGCCGTCGTGATGAGCGTGGTCATCATCGTCACCGGCGGCGCGGTCCGGCTGACCGGCTCCGGCCTCGGCTGCGACACCTGGCCCAAGTGCACGGACGACAGCCTCTTCGCCACGCCCGAGCAGGGCATCCACGGCGCGATCGAGTTCGGCAACCGGATGCTGACGTACGTCCTGTCGGCCGCGGTCGGCTGGACGATCATCGCGGCGCGCGCGGTCAAGCCGCTGCGGCGCGGGCTGACCCGGCTCGCCTGGTCGCAGTTCTGGATCGTGATGGGCAACGCGGTGCTCGGCGGCATCACCGTGTGGGCGGGCCTCAACCCGTGGACCGTGGCCGGGCACTTCATGCTCGCCACCGGGCTGCTCACGGTCACCACCGTCACTTGGCAGCGGGCCCGCGAGGGCGACGGCGCACCACGCCCGCGCGTCCCGCGTCCGGTCCGCAAGCTGTCGTGGGCGATCGTCGTCACCTCCGTGCTGCTGATCGCGCTCGGCACCTCGGTGACCGGTTCCGGCAAGCACGCCGGCGACAGCAGCGATGTGCCGCGCATGCCCTGGGACTGGACGGACGCCGCACACGTTCACGCGGTCGCCGCCTGGGTGGTCTGTGCGCTGGCCGTCGCGATGTGGCTGGTGCTGCGCGTGGTCGACGCCCCCGACGACACCCGGGCGCGCGCCCGGGACCTGCTGATCGTGCTGCTCCTGCAGGGCGGAGTGGGCTATACGCAGTACTTCACCGGGGTTCCCGAGGCCCTGGTCGCCGCCCATATGCTCGGCTCCGCGCTGATGTGGATCGCGGTGGTGCGCCTGGCGCTGAGCCTGCGCGAGCGGCCGCGGACGGATGCCGGGATCCCGGACCGGACCGACTCGGCGCTATCGAACGTCTGACAGTCCGTAGACGCGGGCGGCATTGCCCGCCGCGATCATCCCGGCGACCCGTTCCGCGTCCGCACGAGCCCAGGCGCCGTCACCGACCCAGCCGCCGAGCACCCGTGCGAGCGCCTCGCGGAAGATCCGGGCGCCCACCACATGCAGCTCGGGCAGCCCGCGCGCGCCGCTGGAGAAGAGCAGCTTCCCGAACGGCGCCAGCTCCAGGATCTCCGCGAGCACGGCCGCGGCCCGCGCCCCCGTGTGCACCAGGGCGGGCCCCAGATCGGCGTACACGTGCGGGTACACGCTCGCCAGATGCGCGGCATGGCGGTGGTACGGATAGCCGTGCAGCAGCACCAGATCGGTGCCGAGCCCAGCGGTGGCGGCCGCGAAGCCGGTCATCAGCATCGGGTCCTCCACGCCGACATGGAGCTGGAGCGGCAGTCCCGATGCGACCGCGATCCACAGCAGATGCCGGACCAGTACGGGATCGGTGAGCTTGCCGCCGACGTGCCGGGCGGCCAGCCAGCGGGCGGCCGCGCCGCGCACCTCCCCGGGGCCCGGCGGCTCGGGCGCGAGGGCGAGCCCGTGGCCCACGGCGCCGACGGAGGTGAAGGCGACCGCGGACGCGGCGGCTCCGTGCACGGCCTCGGCAAGGTTCGCGAGGAAGCTCTCGACGGTGCCCGAGGTGTCGGCGACCTGTTCGGCGAGGAGTTCGAGGCGGACGATCTCGCGGGCCTCGGCCGCGCCCGCGGCGGCGATCTCGGGCGGCCCGGTGAGATCCCCGGGCAGCCCGGTGTCCACCAGATAGGTGGAGATTCCGCTGCCTCTCAGCAGCCGTCTGCCCGCCTCCAGCACGCCCAGTTCACGCCGGCGGGCGAGATAGCGGGCGGGCGGGCAGTGCGGCTCGAGACCCAGCAGCGGCGGGCACCAGCGCCGTACCGCGAAGCCGGTCTGCGTGTCGAAGAAGGTGGTGCCGGGGGCCGGCGGCCCGGTGGTCCGGCCGAGATGCGCCTCGAAGGTGCCCAGGCCGAGCTCCGTACGGAGCACTCCGTGGCAGTACTGGTCCACGAGGGTCGGGGTGTCGATCATCCAGGCTCCCAGTCATGGACTGTGTTTGCACAGTCCTAACGGGTGACACCCGCACGAGGTGTTGGTCAGCCGTTGGACGGGCCCCCGACCTGGATGCCTGCCATCCGGGTCCACTCGTACGGCCCAGTGCGGACCTTCGCCGCGAACTCCCCGTCGAACGACTCGTGCAGCGTGATCCCGGCCTTCTCGGCCGCGGCCTGGGCGATGTCGTGGCTCGGCGCCACGAGGTCGCCCCAGCCGCCGTCCTCGCCGACGAGCACGATGCGGGTGCCCATCTGACCGAGGTACGCGAGCTGCCCCTCGGCGCCGCCGTGCGCCTTGGCGAAGGCGCCGATCTGCTTGGCGAGCCCGGCCGCCTTGCGCTCTGCCTGCTTGACCTGCTTGGCCTGCTTCGTATCTGCCATGAACAGGATGCTACCCACTGGTAGCTAACGCAGGAAGGGGTCCACCGCGACGGCCACGAAGAGCAGCGAGACGTAGGTGATGGACCAGTGGAAGAGCCGCATCTCCTTGAGCTTGCCGCCGGTGGCGCCGCCCTTAGCGCGGTTCTGCAGGGAGTGTGCCTCCCAGAGCCACCAGCCGCCCGTCGCCAGCGCCACCACGGTGTAGAACCAGCCGGTGTAGCCGAGCGGCGTCAGCATCAGCGAGACAGCGACCATCGCCCAGCTGTAGAGGACGATCTGGCGGGCAACGACTTTGTTGGAGGCGACGACGGGGAGCATCGGGACGCCGACGCGCGCGTAGTCCTCCTTCACCTTCATCGACAGCGGCCAGTAGTGCGGCGGCGTCCAGAAGAAGATGACGAGGAAGAGGATGAGCGCGGCCCACGACATCGAGTTGGTGACGGCGGACCAGCCGATCAGGACCGGCATACAGCCGGCGATGCCTCCCCAGACGATGTTCTGCGAGGTTCGGCGCTTGAGGATCATCGTGTAGACGACGACGTAGAAGAGCAGCGCGCCGAGCGACAGTGCCGCGGACAGCCAGTTGACGAGCAGCCCGAACCAGAGGGTGGAGACGACCGCGAGTACCAGGCCGAAGACCAGGCCCTCGCGGGGCGACACCATTCCGGTGACCAGCGGGCGCTGCGACGTGCGGTCCATCAGGGCGTCGATGTCGCGGTCGATGTACATGTTCAGCGCGTTGGCGCCGCCGGCCGAGAGGTATCCGCCGATGCACGTCGTGAGCACGAGCCAAAGGTCGGGCACGTCCTGCGCGGCCAGGAACATCACCGGGACGGTGGTGATCAGCAGCAGCTCGATGATTCGCGGCTTGGTCAGCGCCACGAATGCCTTGACGCGGGCCCCGAACGGCCGATGGCCCCCCGGGCTCGGAGTCAAGACGACCCCTGCGGGTCGGGACTCGACGGCTGTCACCTACACCCCTGACAGAGAAATCCCAGCAAGCTCCCGGAGTGAGGACCGGGTAAAGACTTGCGCGTACCACGCCACTCTAGACGTTGCCGATACGCCGATCTTCGCGGGGGTGGGCACGTGTTGAGCGGCAGCCCCGGCCCGTGCGTATACCTCGCCAGGAGGCGAAGAACACCCAGCGATTGCACCCTGGCTGTACCTGATTCTTTCAAAGACCTGCACTCGAAAAGTTGCGCGTTGTTCCGGGGGTAGGCTCGACAACGCCCGGTGCTTCCGTCGTCACCGGGATACGACATGTGGAGAGGAGCCCTGACCCAGGGTGAGCACCAAGCCGACCACCACAGCCCTCGAGTGGACCGATCTGGACCAGCGGGCCGTTGACACCGTCCGCGTCCTGGCCATGGATTCCGTACAGAAGGTCGGCAACGGCCACCCCGGTACGGCCATGAGCCTCGCGCCCGCCGCGTACGTACTGTTCCGGAAGCTGATGCGGCACGACCCCGCCGATCCGGACTGGACCGGCCGCGACCGGTTCGTGCTCTCCGCGGGCCACTCGTCGCTGACCCTCTACATCCAGCTCTACCTGGCCGGGTACGGCCTGGAGCTCGACGATCTGAAGGCGTTCAGGACCTGGGGTTCGAAGACTCCGGGCCACCCGGAGTACGGGCACACCCCGGGCGTCGAGACGACGACCGGGCCGCTAGGCCAGGGTGTCGCCAACGCGGTGGGCATGGCCATGGCCTCTCGCTACGAGCGCGGTCTGTTCGACCCGGATGCCGCCCAGGGCGCCTCCCCGTTCGACCACACCATCTGGGCCATCGCCGGTGACGGCTGCCTCCAGGAGGGCATCTCCGCGGAGGCGTCCTCGCTGGCCGGTCACCAGAAGCTGGGCAATCTGGTGCTGCTGTGGGACGACAACCACATCTCCATCGAGGGCGACACGGAGACGGCCGTCTCCGAGGACACCCTCAAGCGGTACGAGGCGTACGGCTGGCACGTCCAGCGCGTCGAGCAACTGCCCAACGGCGACCTCGACCCGGCCGGCCTGTACAACGCCCTGAAGGCGGCGCAGGCCGAGACCGAGCGCCCGTCGTTCATCGCGATGCGCTCGATCATCGCCTGGCCCGCGCCGCACGCACAGAACACCGAGGCCGCGCACGGCTCGGCCCTCGGCGAGGAAGAGGTCGCGGCCACCAAGCGCGTCCTGGGCTTCGACCCGGAGAAGTCCTTCGAGGTCTCCGACGAGGTCCTCGCGCACACCCGTGAGGCGCTCGACCGCGGCCGCGAGGCCCGCGGCGAGTGGGAGAAGACCTTCGCCGCATGGCGCACCGCCAACCCGGAGCGCGCCGCCGAGTTCGACCGGATCCGCGCGGGCGAGCTCCCCGCGGGCTGGGAGGACCGGCTCCCGGAGTTCGAGACCGGCAAGGGCGTCGCCACCCGCGCCGCCTCCGGCAAGATCCTCCAGGCGCTGGGCGCGGTCATCCCCGAGCTCTGGGGCGGCTCCGCCGACCTGGCCGGCTCCAACAACACGACGATCGACAAGACCTCGTCGTTCCTGCCCAAGGGCAACCCGCTTCCTGGGGCCGACCCGTACGGCCGCACGATCCACTTCGGCATCCGCGAGCACGCCATGGCCGGGGCCATGAACGGCATCGCGCTGCACGGCAACACCCGTATCTACGGCGGCACCTTCCTGGTGTTCTCCGACTACATGCGCAACGCGGTACGGCTCTCGGCGCTGATGCACCTGCCGGTGACGTACGTCTGGACGCACGACTCGATCGGTCTCGGCGAGGACGGCCCGACGCACCAGCCGGTGGAGCACCTGGCCTCGCTGCGCGCCATCCCGGGCCTGAACATCGTCCGCCCGGCCGACGCCAACGAGACCGCGATCGCCTGGCGCGAGATCCTCAAGCGCTACACCAAGGAGTTCGGGGTCGGCGCCCCGCACGGTCTGGCGCTGACGCGCCAGGGTGTGCCCACGTACGAGCGCAACGAGGATGCGGCGAAGGGCGGTTACGTCCTGTTCGACGCCGAGGGCGGCGACGCGCAGGTCGTGCTGATCGGCACCGGCTCCGAGGTGCAGCTCGCCGTCGAGGCGCGCGAGCAGCTGCAGGCCGCGGGCGTCCCGACGCGGGTCGTCTCGATGCCGTCCGTCGAGTGGTTCGATGAGCAGGACCAGGTGTACAAGGACAGCGTTCTGCCGCCGGCGGTCAAGGCGCGGGTGGCGGTCGAGGCCGGTATCGGTCTGACCTGGCACCGCTTCGTGGGCGACGCCGGTCGCATCGTTTCGCTGGAGCACTTCGGCGCTTCGGCCGACGGCAAGGTCCTCTTCCGCGAGTTCGGCTTCACTGCCGAGAACGTGGCCGCCGCCGCCCGGGAATCTCTGGAAGCCGCCGCGCGCTGACGCCGGTATACGACAAGTAGGAGATGCAACTCTCATGACAGACGCACTCAAGCGCCTCTCCGACGAAGGCGTGGCGATCTGGCTCGACGACCTGTCGCGCAAGCGGATCACGTCCGGCAATCTCGCCGAACTGATCGACCAGCAGCACGTCGTGGGCGTCACCACCAACCCCTCCATCTTCCAGAAGGCCATCAGCAGCGGTGACGGCTACGAGCAGCAGCTCGCCGACCTCGCCGTACGCAAGGTGACCGTCGAGGAAGCCGTACGCATGATCACGACGGCGGACGTCCGGGACGCCGCCGACATCCTGCGGCCGGTCTTCGAGGCCACCGGCGGCCAGGACGGCCGGGTCTCCATCGAGGTCGACCCGCGCCTGGCCCACAACACCGAGGCGACCATCGCCGAGGCCAAGCAGCTGGCCTGGCTGGTGGACCGGCCCAACACCCTCATCAAGATCCCGGCGACGAAGGCCGGTCTGCCGGCGATCACCGAGGTCATCGGCAAGGGCATCAGCGTCAATGTCACGCTGATCTTCTCGCTGGAGCGCTACCGCGAGGTCATGGACGCCTACCTGACCGGTCTGGAGAAGGCGAAGGCCGCGGGCCTGGACCTTTCCAAGATCCAGTCGGTGGCGTCCTTCTTCGTGTCGCGCGTGGACACCGAGATCGACAAGCGTCTGGACGCGCTGGGCACGCCGGAAGCGAAGGAGGCCCGCGGCAAGGCGGCGCTGGCCAACGCACGGCTCGCCTACGAGGCGTACGAAGAGGTGTTCGGCTCTGCCGACAATTCGACGCAGCCCTCGGACCGCTGGGCCGCGCTCGACAAGGCGCAGGCCAACAAGCAGCGTCCGCTGTGGGCCTCGACGGGTGTCAAGGACCCGGCGTACAAGGACACGCTGTACGTCGACGAACTGGTCGCGCCCGGCACGGTGAACACCATGCCGGAAGCCACCCTCGAAGCCACCGCCGACCACGGCCAGATCACCGGTGACACGGTGCACGGCACGTACGAGCAGTCCCGCGCCGAACTCGACGCCGTCGAGAAGCTCGGTATCTCCTACAACGACGTCGTGCAGCTGCTCGAGGAAGAGGGCGTCGAGAAGTTCGCCTCGGCCTGGAACGACCTGCTCAAGTCGACCGAGGCCGAACTCAAGCGCCTCGCTCCTTCGGAGGGCTGAATCACCTTGTCCGGTACCGGCGGAGCCAATCCGCTCCGTGACCCCGCAGACCGACGGCTCCCGCGTATCGCGGGGCCGTCGGGCCTGGTCATCTTTGGTGTCACGGGCGATTTGTCACGTAAAAAGTTGATGCCTGCCGTCTATGACCTGGCCAACCGCGGGCTGCTGCCGCCGGGCTTCTCGCTCGTCGGCTTCGCCCGCCGCGAATGGCGGGACGAGGACTTCGCGCAGGAGGTCCACGACGCCGTCAAGGCGCACTCCCGTACGCCGTTCCGCGAGGAGGTCTGGCAGCAGCTCATCCAGGGGATGCGCTTCGTCCAGGGCACCTTCGACGACGATGACGCCTTCGAGCGGCTGAAGGCCACCATCGAAGACCTCGACAAGAAGCAGGGCACCGGCGGCAACTTCGCCTTCTACCTGTCCGTGCCGCCGAAGTTCTTCCCCAAGGTCGTCCAGCAGCTGAAGAAGCACGGGCTGGCCGAGCAGAAGGAAGGCTGGCGCCGCGCGGTCATCGAGAAGCCGTTCGGCCACGACCTGGCCTCCGCCAAGGAGCTCAACCAGGTGGTGCACGAGGTCTTCCCGGCCAACGAGGTCTTCAGGATCGACCACTACCTGGGCAAGGAGACAGTCCAGAACATTCTGGCGCTGCGCTTCGCCAACACCCTGTTCGAGCCGATCTGGAACCGGTCGTACGTCGACCATGTCCAGGTCACGATGGCCGAGGACATCGGCATCGGCGGCCGCGCGGGCTACTACGACGGCATCGGCGCCGCCCGTGACGTCATCCAGAACCACCTTCTCCAGCTGCTCGCGCTGACCGCGATGGAGGAGCCCGCCTCCTTCGACGCGGACGCACTCGCGGCCGAGAAGACCAAGGTCCTCGGCGCGGTGAAGCTGCCCCAGGACCTGTCCAAGAGCACGGTGCGCGCGCAGTACACGGCTGGCTGGCAGGGCGGCAAGAAGGCCGTCGGCTATCTCGAGGAAGAAGGCATCGACCCCAAGTCGAAGACCGACGCCTACGCCGCGATCAAGCTGGAGATCGACAACCGCCGCTGGGCGGGCGTCCCCTTCTATCTCCGTACGGGCAAGCGGCTCGGCCGCCGGGTCACCGAGATCGCGGTGGTCTTCCAGCGCGCCCCGCACTCCCCCTTCGACCGCACGGCCACCGAAGAGCTGGGCCAGAACGCCCTGGTCATCCGCGTCCAGCCGGACGAGGGCGTGACCTTGCGGTTCGGCTCGAAGGTGCCCGGCACCTCGATGGAGGTGCGGGACGTCTCCATGGACTTCGCGTACGGCGAATCCTTCACGGAGTCCAGCCCGGAGGCGTACGAACGGCTCATCCTCGACGTCCTGCTCGGCGACTCCAACCTCTTTCCGAGGGTCGAGGAGGTCGAGCTGTCCTGGAAGATCCTCGACCCGATCGAGGAGTTCTGGGACAAGCACGGCAAGCCCGCGCAGTACCCGGCCGGTACCTGGGGGCCGGTCGAGGCGGACGAAATGCTCGCACGAGACGGACGGAGCTGGCGTCGGCCATGAAGATCGACCTTACGGACACCACGTCCAGCAAGATCAACAAGGCGCTGGTGGACGGGCGGCGGGCAATCGGCACGCCGGCCGTCGGCATGGTCCTCACCCTTGTCATCGTCACCGATGAGGAGAACGCCTACGACGCGCTGAAGGCGGCCAACGAGGCGTCGCGCGAACACCCTTCGCGCAAGCTCGTCGTCATCAAGCGGATCTCGCGCTCGCCACGCGACCGGGCGCAGGCACGCCTGGACGCCGAGGTGCGGGTGGGCGCGGACGCGGGCACCGGCGAGACGGTCGTGCTTCGGCTCTACGGCGAGGTCATCGACCACGCCCAGTCGGTGGTTCTGCCGCTGCTGCTGCCGGACGCGCCGGTCGTGGTCTGGTGGCCGGTGAACGGGCCGACCAACCCGGCCAGTGACCCGCTGGGCGCGCTGGCGCAGCGCCGGGTGACGGACTCGTACGCCTCCGAACACCCGGTGGAGGACCTGATGGCGCGCGCCAAGGCGTACACCCCCGGCGACACCGATCTGGCGTGGACCCGGATCACACCGTGGCGCTCCATGCTCGCGGCCGCTCTGGACCAGGTGGCGTGCGAGGTCACCTCGGCGGAGGTGGAGGGCGAGGAGTTCAACCCGAGCTGCGAACTGCTCGGGATGTGGCTCGCCGACCGGCTGAAGGTGCCGGTGACGCGCTTGACTTCGTCGGGGCCCGGCCTCACGGCCGTCCGGATGGAGACGACCTGCGGCCCGATCGTGCTGGACCGGGCGGACGGCTCGCTTGCGACGCTGTCCATCCAGGGGCAGCCGGACCGGGCGGTGGCGCTGAAGCGGCGTGAGACGGCCGAGCTGATCGCGGAAGAGCTGCGGCGACTCGACCCGGACGACACATATGCGTCGGCGCTGCGGCTCGGCGTGGAGGGGCTCCGCTACGGCGCCGAGGCGTCGGGGTCCAGGGCGTCCGCGTCGCAGGCCACGTCCGGAGCGAAGTCCGAGACCAAGTCCGAGACCAAGCCCGCCCCCGCGAAGAAGGCCGCTCCGGCCAAGAAGGCGGCGGCGAAGTGAGTGCCCCGCAGCTCGTCGTCCACCGCGACAAGGAGCTGATGGCGCAGGCCGCGGCGGCACGGCTGATCACGAAGATCGTGGACGCCCAGGCCGCGCGCGGCTCCGCGTCGGTCGTGCTGACGGGCGGCCGCAACGGCAACGCCCTGCTCGCCGCCCTCAGGACCTCGCCGGCCCGGGACGCGATCGACTGGCCGCGTCTCGATCTGTGGTGGGGCGACGAGCGGTTCCTCCCGGAGGGCGACCCGGAGCGCAATGTCACGCAGGCCCGCGAGGCCCTGCTGGACAGCGTGCCGGTGGACCCGAAGCGGGTGCACGCGATGCCCGCGTCGGACGGTGTGTACGGCAGTGACGTGGACGCGGCAGCCGCCGCGTACGCGGCCGAACTCGCCGCGACGGCGGGCCCGGAGGACCACGGTCCGGTGCCGAGCTTCGATGTGCTGATGCTGGGGGTGGGGCCCGACACCCATGTGGCGTCGCTCTTCCCCGAGCTGCCCGCGGTCCGCGAGACGGAGCGCACGGTGGTCGGCGTGCACGGCGCGCCCAAGCCGCCCCCGACGCGTATCTCGCTCACGCTCCCGGCGATCCGGTCGGCGCGCGAGGTATGGCTGCTGGCGGCGGGCGAGGACAAGGCGAATGCGGTGGCGATGGCCCTGTCCGGCGCGGGCGAGATCCAGGCCCCGGCGGCGGGCGCCAGAGGCCGCCGCCGGACCCTGTGGCTCCTCGACTCGGCGGCGGCGTCACAGCTGCCGCGGGACCTGTATCCGCCTGCGTCGCCCTGACCGACGCGGAGCCCCGACTCCCCCGCGTGGGGGCTCCGCCCCCGACCCCCCGGTTCCGCCGGACGGCTTGATTGTTCGGGCCGACTTCTCCAGCCTCGCCGGGATTTGAGGCGCGGTGGTCTGGGGCGGAGCCCCAGTCGGGAGGAAGGCAAGCCCGCCGCAGGCTCAGCCCGTGCCCGAGTAGCCGGATGCGGTCATACGGGGATTGTCGCGCCGACCTCGGCCGAACCGCATCCCGCCATCCTGTCGCCCCGTACGAGGAACGGCTCCAGCAGCCCCGGCACCGCGTCCGACGCGAACGCCAGCCCCTCGCTCTCCCCCGCGTCGTACACCGAATACGCCCCCGCCCCCGCGGCCGTCGTCGCGGTCAGCGTCAGCACCCCGGCCCGGCGCTGGAAGACCGACTGCTTCACCGTCCAGCCGATGACCCCGCCCCGCTGCAGCGCGACCGTCGCGCGGCAGACCGTGCCGGAGCGG
>NZ_JBSFMS010000142.1:0-18448 GCF_053599675.1 Streptomyces sp. NPDC000880
CCGTCACGTGCGCGGCGGGACCGATGCCGACCGTGAGCCGGTTGGCGGCCGCGGCGAACGCCATGTTGACGTCGATGCCGACCGCGTACGTCTTGCCGAAGGCCGTACCGCCGCAGGCGTCAGCCCGCGCCGCCCCGCTGCCTGCGCGCCGTCCGCGCCGGGTCGAACGCCGCCGCGAGACCCGGGTCCAGCCTGCTGCGCGCGGCGGAGCGGCTCGGGGTGCACCGCAACACGCTGCTGTACCGGCTGGACAAGATCGATCAGCTGTCGGGGCAGCGGGTGCGCGAGCCGGGGGGCGATCGCGCTCTATCTGGCGTGCCTGGGGGATCTGCTGGACACCCGGCCCGAGTAAAAGCTGAGCGCGCACAAGAGAACACGAAACGTAACTACAACCCCTCCCAGGGCGTACCGTTGTTGCTCATACGTGCCGGCGAGATGACATGTGAGAGAGATTGTTGGCACCCAGTGTCTTGCGAGCTGGCACAGCGTGCCATACGTTGAAGGGGTCCGGGCGGCCGGCGTGCAGAGACCATTCGTACGTCGGCTGTCCCCGCAAACCATCGTGTATGCGCGCCCGGACGCCTGCGTCACAGGCAACTCCCCCTCGCTTCGCTGGGGGGGGACCCCCATCTGCGCCCACCAGCGCTGCCACAGCACCACCCGCCGAACCGACGGCACACCTCCACAGCAGCAGCACCCCGACGTTCCCCTCAGCGTTCCCGCAACGCGCTTCGCCGGAGGCACCCGTGAAGGAAATCCTGGACGCGATCCAGTCGCCGGACAGCACGCCCGCCGACTTCGCCGCACTGCCCATCCCCGACTCGTACCGCGCGGTGACCGTGCACAAGGACGAGGTCGAGATGTTCGCCGGCCTCGAAACCCGCGAGAAGGACCCCCGCAAGTCCCTCCATGTCGAGGACGTGCAGGTGCCCGAGCTCGGCCCGGGCGAGGCCCTGGTGGCAGTCATGGCCAGTTCGGTGAACTACAACTCCGTCTGGACGTCGATCTTCGAGCCGATGCCCACCTTCGGCTTCCTGGAGCGGTACGGAAAGCTCTCCGAGCTCACCAAGCGGCACGATCTGCCGTACCACGTCATCGGCTCCGATCTCTCGGGTGTCGTACTGCGCACAGGCCCGGGCGTGAACGCCTGGAAGCCCGGCGACGAGGTTGTCGCGCACTGTCTGTCCGTCGAGCTGGAGTCGTCCGACGGTCACAACGACACGATGCTCGACCCCGAGCAGCGGATCTGGGGCTTCGAGACCAATTTCGGCGGTCTGGCGGAGGTCGCGCTGGTCAAGTCCAATCAGCTGATGCCCAAGCCCCAGCACCTGAGCTGGGAGGAGGCGGCAGCGCCCGGTCTCGTCAACTCCACCGCCTACCGCCAGCTCGTCTCGCGCAACGGCGCGGGCATGAAGCAGGGCGACAACGTCCTGGTCTGGGGCGCGAGCGGCGGACTCGGTTCGTACGCCACCCAGTTCGCGCTGGCGGGCGGCGCCAACCCGATCTGCGTGGTCTCCAGCCCGCAGAAGGCGGACATCTGCCGCGCGATGGGCGCCGAGGCGATCATCGACCGCAACGCCGAGGACTACAAGTTCTGGAAGGACGAGCACAACCAGGACCCGCGCGAGTGGCAGCGCTTCGGCAAGCGGATCCGTGAACTCACCGGCGGCGAGGACGTGGACATCGTCTTCGAGCACCCGGGCCGCGAGACCTTCGGCGCCAGCGTGTACGTGACCCGCAAGGGCGGCACGATCGTCACCTGCGCGTCGACGTCGGGCTACAACCACGAGTACGACAACCGCTACCTGTGGATGTCACTGAAGAAGATCGTGGGCTCGCACTTCGCCAACTACCGCGAGGCGTGGGAGGCCAACCGGCTTGTCGCCAAGGGCAAGATCCACCCGACGCTGTCGAAGGTCTACTCGCTCGACTACACCGGCCAGGCGGCCTACGACGTGCACCGCAACCTCCACCAGGGCAAGGTCGGCGTGCTCGCCCTCGCTCCGCGCGAGGGTCTGGGCGTGCGCGACGAGGAGCTCCGCGAGAAGCACATCGACGCCATCAACCGCTTCAGGAATGTCTGAGGTTTCCTAGATGACTGAGCGTCAGAAGGACCGTCCCTGGCTCATGCGGACGTACGCCGGTCACTCGACCGCCGAGGCGTCCAATGAGCTCTACCGGCTGGGCCTCGCCAAGGGCCAGACCGGCCTGTCCGTCGCATTCGACCTGCCGACACAGACGGGCTACGACCCCGACCACATCCTCGCCCGCGGCGAGGTCGGCCGGGTCGGGGTCCCCGTCTCGCACCTCGGCGACATGCGGCGGCTGTTCCAGGACATCCCGCTGGAACAGATGAACACCTCGATGACGATCAACGCCACAGCGATGTGGCTGCTGGCGCTCTACCAGGTGGTCGCCGAGGAGCAGGGCGTAGACATCACCAAGCTCCAGGGGACGACGCAGAACGACATCGTCAAGGAGTATCTGTCGCGCGGGACGCATGTCTTCCCGCCCGGTCCTTCGCTGCGCCTGACCACCGACATGATCACGTACACGGTGGCCAACATCCCCAAATGGAACCCGATCAACATCTGCAGCTACCACCTGCAGGAGGCGGGAGCCACTCCGGTCCAGGAGATCTCGTACGCGATGTCCACCGCGATCGCCGTGCTGGACGCGGTTCGGGACTCCGGCCAGGTGCCCGCCGAGAAATTCGGCGATGTGGTCGCGCGTATCTCCTTCTTCGTGAACGCGGGCGTCCGCTTCATCGAGGAGATGTGCAAGATGCGCGCTTTCGGCCGCATCTGGGACCAGGTCACCCGCGAGCGGTACGGCATCGAGGACGAAAAGCAGCGCCGCTTCCGCTACGGAGTCCAGGTCAACTCCCTCGGTCTGACCGAGGCCCAGCCGGAGAACAACGTCCAGCGCATCGTCCTCGAGATGCTGGCCGTCACCCTCTCCAAGGACGCACGCGCCCGGGCCGTACAACTCCCCGCCTGGAACGAGGCGTTGGGGCTCCCGCGCCCCTGGGACCAGCAGTGGTCGCTCCGTATCCAGCAGGTGCTGGCGCACGAGAGCGACCTGCTGGAGTACGAGGACATCTTCGCGGGCTCGCACGTCATCGAGGCCAGGGTGGACTCCCTGGTCACCGAGTGCCTCGCCGAGATCGGCCGGATCCAGGAGATGGGCGGCGCGATGGCGGCCGTCGAGTCCGGCTATCTCAAGTCGCAGCTGGTCTCCTCGCACGCCGAGCGCCGCGCCAGGATCGAGGCCGGCGACGAGAAGATCGTCGGCGTCAATATCTTCGAGACCACCGAGGAGAACCCGCTCACCGCGGATCTCGACACGGCGATCATGACGGTCGATCCGGCGAACGAGGCGCGCGTCGTCACAAAGCTCCACGAGTGGTGCGACAACCGTGACGAGGCCAGGGCGACGGATGCCCTGGCCGCGCTGAAGAATGCTGCCGCGGGGTCGGAGAATCTCATGGCCGCGACCGTGGAGTGCGCCCGTGCGGGTGTCACGACCGGCGAGTGGTCGTGGGCGCTGCGGGATGTCTTCGGCGAGTTCCGCGCGCCGACGGGTGTCTCCAGCGCACCCGTCGCGGTGACCGCCGAGGCAGGCACGCCCCTCGCTGTCGTACGGGAGAAGGTGTCCCGGACGGCCGATGAGCTCGGCTCCGGAAGGCTGCGGCTGCTGGTCGGCAAGCCCGGCCTCGACGGGCACTCCAACGGCGCCGAGCAGATCGCCGTACGCGCCCGCGACGCGGGCTTCGAGGTGGTCTATCAGGGCATACGGCTGACACCCGAGCAGATCGTCAACGCCGCCCTCGCGGAGGACGTGCACTGCGTGGGACTCTCCATCCTGTCCGGTTCGCACGCCGAGCTGGTGCCGGATGTGCTTGACCGGCTGCGCGAGGCCGGCGCGGCAGACATTCCGGTGATCGTCGGCGGGATCATCCCGAACGCCGACGCCGCCGATCTGAAGGCGGCGGGTGTTGCCGCCGTCTTCACCCCGAAGGACTTCGGCATCACCGAGATCATCGGCCGTATCGTCGACGAGATCCGGAAAGCGAACAAGCTCGACCCTCTGGAGGTCCCCGCATGACAACCCCCGTGAACCGTCTGCGCCCGCGCCGCTCGTGCCTCGCGGTCCCCGGTTCGAACCCGCGCTTCCTGGAGAAGGCCCAGGGCCTCCCGGCCGACCAGGTATTCCTCGACCTGGAGGACGCGTGCGCACCCCTCGCGAAGCCGGAAGCCCGGCACACCATCGTGAAGTTCCTCAACGAGGGCGACTGGACCGGCAAGACCAGGGTTGTGCGGGTCAACGACTGGACCACCGAATGGACGTACCGCGACGTCGTCACGGTCGTCGAGGGCGCCGGGCAGAACCTCGACTGCATCATGCTGCCTAAGGTCCAGGACGCCCAGCAGGTCATCGCGCTCGACCTCCTCCTCACCCAGATCGAGAAGACGATGGGCTTCGAGGTCGGGAAGATCGGCATCGAGGCGCAGATCGAGAACGCCAAGGGCCTGGTCAACGTCGACGAGATCGCGGCCGCCTCGCCGCGTATCGAGACGATCATCTTCGGCCCGGCCGACTTCATGGCGTCGATCAACATGAAGTCCCTGGTCGTGGGCGAGCAGCCGCCCGGCTACCCGGCGGACGCGTACCACTACATCCTCATGCGGATCCTGATGGCCGCCCGGACCCACAACCTCCAGGCGATCGACGGGCCCTACCTGCAGATCAAGAACGTCGACGGTTTCCGCGAGGTCGCGGGCCGTGCGGCGGCTCTCGGCTACGACGGCAAGTGGGTGCTGCACCCCGGCCAGGTCGACGCGGCCAACGAGGTCTTCTCGCCCTCCCAGGAGGACTACGACCACGCCGAGCTGATCCTCGACGCCTACGAGTGGTGCACCTCGGAGGCGGGCGGCAAGAAGGGCTCGGCGATGCTCGGCGACGAGATGATCGACGAGGCCAGCCGCAAGATGGCGCTCGTCATCTCGGGCAAGGGGCGGGCCGCCGGCATGCAGCGCACCTCCAAGTTCGAAGCTCCGGAGGCGTAAGCATCATGCAGTTCGGCCGCACCTACGAAGAGTTCACCGTCGGGGACGTCTACAAGCACTGGCCCGGGAAGACGGTCACCGAGTACGACGACCACCTCTTCTGTCTGCTCACCATGAACCACCACCCCCTCCACATGGACACCAACTATGCGGAGAAGACGACGGACTTCGGCAAGAACGTCGTCGTGGGTAATTACATCTATTCGCTGCTCCTCGGCATGTCGGTCCCGGACGTCTCGGGCAAGGCCATCGCCAACCTGGAGATCGAGTCGCTCAAGCACCTCGCGCCGACCTTCCACGGCGACACGATCTACGGCGAGACGACGGTCCTCGACAAGACCCCGTCCCGCTCGAAGAGCGACCGCGGAATCGTCTATGTCGAGACCAAGGGCTACAAGCAGGACGGCACTCTCGTCTGCGTCTTCCGGCGCAAGGTGATGGTCCCGACCGAGACGTACATCAAGGAGCGCGGCGGCGAGCAGCCCGGCCGCCCGGAGCTGCTGGACACTCCGAAGAAGACGCAGGAGAAGTAACCATGAGCCGACTCGCCCAGACTCCCGGACTGACCGACGTCCAGCAGGAAATCCTGGCCACCGTGCGGGACTTCGTCGACAAGGAGATCCTCCCGGTCGCGACGGAGCTGGAGCACCGCGACGAGTACCCGACGCAGATCGTCGAAGGCCTCAAGGAGCTCGGCCTGTTCGGGCTGATGATTCCGGAGGAGTACGGCGGTCTGGGCGAGTCGCTGCTCACGTACGCGCTGTGCGTCGAGGAGATCGCCCGCGGCTGGATGTCGGTCTCGGGCATCATCAACACGCACTTCATCGTGGCGTACATGCTCAAGCAGCACGGCACGCAGGAGCAGAAGGACACCTTCCTGCCGCGGATGGCGCTGGGCGAGGTGCGCGGCGCGTTCTCGATGTCCGAGCCGGCTCTGGGCTCCGACGTGTCGGCCATCACGTCCAAGGGCGTCAAGGACGGCGACGACTATGTCCTTACTGGCCAGAAGATGTGGCTCACGAACGGCGGAACGTCCAATCTGGTCGCCGTTCTGTGCCGGAGTGACGAAGGACAGCCGGAGGGCACGGCCCCCCACAAGTCGATGACGACCTTCCTGGTGGAGAAGGAGCCCGGCTTCGGGGAGGTCCGCCCCGGTCTCACCATCCCGGGGAAGATCGACAAGATGGGTTACAAGGGCGTCGACACGACGGAACTCATCATGGACGGACTACGCATTCCGGCCAATCGGGTGCTTGGTGGCACCACCGGCCGAGGATTTTACCAAATGATGGACGGCGTCGAAGTCGGCCGCGTCAATGTCGCGGCCCGTGGCTGTGGCGTCGCACAGCGTGCCTTCGAGCTGGGCGTCTCATATGCCCAGCAGCGTCACACTTTCGGCAAGGCGATCGCTCAGCACCAGGCGATTCAGTTCAAGCTGGCCGAGATGGCTACCAAGGTCGAGGCCGCCCATGCGATGATGGTGAACGCAGCGCGCAAAAAGGACTCCGGGGAGCGAAACGACCTGGAGGCAGGGATGGCGAAGTACCTCGCCTCCGAGTACTGCAAAGAAGTCGTCGAGGATGCCTTCCGTATCCACGGCGGCTACGGCTTCTCCAAGGAGTACGAGATCGAGCGCCTCTACCGCGAGGCGCCGATGCTGCTGATCGGCGAAGGTACCGCCGAGATCCAGAAAATGATCATTGGTCGTCGGCTGCTCGAGGAGTACCGATTCCAGGGTTGATTGTCGCACTTGAGTCGGTACGGCCGCGAAGAGGATCACACCCTGTCATCATCTTCCGGCCGCCGACTCGGCCGTCGGCTTTCCCAGTTGTGGCTCACAACCGATAGCATCGCCCGAAAGCCGCCGTCCCCCGTTGCCAGCGCGGCATCATCCGCTACGAAGGTCATCCATGCCCCACAGCCAAACCTCTGCACCACGCGGCCGCGTCCGCCTTGCGCGCGGAGCATCGCCGTGGCTTCTGCCGACCGTCGCCACCGCTGCACTCAGCCTGGCCCGCTCGCGCCGATCGAGGCGCGCCGCGGCTATCGCCGTGCCCACCACCGCGCTTGCGGCGGGCATGCTGTGGTTCTTCCGCGACCCCGAGCGCGAGATCGCCCAGGGCCGGGTCATCTCCCCCGCCGACGGTGTGGTGCAGAGCATCATGCCGTGGAAGGACGGACGCACTCGCGTCGCGATCTTCATGAGCCCGCTGAACGTCCACGTCAACCGCGCCCCCCTCGCGGGCACGGTGACGTCCGTGGAGCACGTCCCCGGCGGTTTTGTGCCGGCGTTCAACAAGGAGAGCGAGAACAACGAGCGCGTTGTCTGGCACTTCGATACCGAGCTCGGCGACATCGAGATGGTGCAGATCGCGGGTGCCGTCGCCCGCCGCATCGTCCCGTACATCCCGCAGGGGACCAAGGTCGAGCAGGGCGAGCGCATTGGTCTGATTCGCTTCGGATCGCGCGTTGACATCTACCTTCCGGAAGGTGTCGACGTCGCTGTCGAGGTCGGTCAGACCACGACCGCGGGGGTGACTCGCATTGACCGTGATTGATCCTGACACACAGGCCGGCTGGGTCGCCGAGGCAGCGGACGAGGACGACGCGGAGGACATGCCGCTGTCGCTGCGGCTGTCAATAGCGGACACCCTCACACTCGGTAACGCCACGTGTGGCTTCATGGCGGTGTACTTCACCACCACCGGGATCCTCATCCCGCACCTCACCGGCAGCAACGAGAGCGGCATGGCGCGCAACAGCGCCGCCACCGCCGTGATCCTGATGCTGCTGGCGGCGATCTTCGATCTCTGTGACGGGCTCGTGGCGCGCAAGCTGCGCAGCTCGCCGATGGGTGCGGAGCTGGACAACCTCTCCGACCTGATCAGCTTCGGGCTGGCCCCCGCGTACTTCGTACTTGTGTACGGAATGGTCGCGGACGACGCCCAGCAGAAGGTCTCGGCGGTGGCCGCGATCGTCGTGCTACTGGCGGTGGTGCTGCGGCTTGCGAGATTCTCGTGCGTGACCATGAAGGACGGCATGTTCCAGGGCATGCCGAGCCCCTTCGGTGCGCTCACGGTCGTCTCGATCATCCTGCTCGAGCTGCCGTTCATCCCGACGCTGCTGGCGATCATCGGTACGGCATGGCTGATGGTGAGCCGGGTCGAGTACCCCAAGCCGCGGGGTGTCCTCGCGGTGGCGATGCTCGGCTGGATCGTCTCCGCGATGGGGATGCTGGCGGCGTGGGCGTTCGATGCTCCGGGCGGACAGGTGCTGCTCCAGACCGGCTGCGCACTGCAGATCGTGATGGCGGCGACGATCCCGCTCTTCGCGACGGCGCGCCGTGTGAACACGTTCCGCGACAACCGCCGCGAGAGCCGCGAGGCAAGGGCGGCTCAGCTCCCCTAGAGCAGTGCGCCAGGACAGTGCATACGCATGGCGAGGGCCCGGGTGCGATCCGCACCCGGGCCCTCGCCATGTCCCACATCTTCGGGGGCTCGGCGGGGCGGGCGGCGACACGGCTTACCGCCACCGGAACACGGTGTTCAACCGCCTGCGCCGGCTGGAGCAGCTGACGTCGAGGTCGTTGTCGCGCCCGCGGGACCTGATTCACGGGGTGCGAGCGCGGCGTCCGGGCTGCCCGGTCCCGGGGCTGGGAAAGACCCGCCCGCACCCAGACCCTCCTACCGCAGGAAATCCCTCGCGATGTTCTCCGCCACCCGCTCCAGCAGCGGCCCCGCCTCCGCCATGCTCCGTGCCGGGTCCGGCTCCAGTTCCGTCAAGGTGTACGCCCGCCGGATGCCCGCGCGGCCCAACGCCTCGGGCGGCAGCGCCAGACGGCCGCAGACCGCCACCACCTCGATGTTCTGCGCGCGGGCCGCCGCCGCCACCCCGGCCGGGGCCTTGCCGTGCAGGGTCTGTTCGTCGAGGGAACCCTCGCCCGTGATCACCAGCGTCGCCCGCGACAGCGCCGGGGCGAAGCCGAGCACGTCGAGCATGACCTCGATACCCGCCCGGAAGCTCGCGCCGAGGCCGACCAGCGCGCCGTAGCCGATCCCGCCCGCCGCGCCCGCGCCGGGCGAAAGCGCGTACCGGGCGGCCTTGGGGCCGACAGACTCCTCCAGGACGGACGCGTAATGGGCGAGCGCCGCGTCCAGCGTGGCGACATCCTCGGGGCTCGCGCCCTTCTGGGGGCCGTACACCGCCGGCGCCCCCTTCGGCCCCGTCAGCGGGTTGTCCACGTCGCTCGCGAGGACCAGCTCCACGTCCTTGAAGCGCGGGTCGAGGCCGGACAGGTCCGCGGACGCCAGGTCGCGCAGACCGCCGCCGCCCGGGCCGACCGGCTCGCCGGCCGCGTCCAGGAAGCGCGCGCCTAGCGCCGCCAGCATGCCCGCGCCGCCGTCCGTCGTCGCGCTGCCGCCGACGCCGAAGACGATCGTCCGCGCCCCCGCGTCGAGCGCGGCGCGCAGCAGCTCGCCCGAGCCGTACGTCGTCGAGGTGAGGGGCGCGAACACCCCCTCCGGGAGGTGCTGGAGGCCCGACGCCTCCGCCATCTCCACCACCGCGGTGCCGTCCCGCAGGGCGTACGCCGCCGTCAGGGGATCCCCGAGCGGCCCGGTCACCCGGACCTCACGGCGTTCGAATCCCGCCGCCACCGCCGCCGCGACCGTGCCGTCGCCACCGTCCGCGACGGGCAGTGTCTCGACCGCCAGACCGGGCACCACCCGCTGGAGGCCTGCCGTCACCCGCTCCGCGACCTGTACGGCCGTGAGCGAGCCCTTGAACTTGTCAGCCGCCACGAGCACATGCGCGGGCTGAATAACTGCTCCGTCCGTCACCTTGCCATCCCTTGCTTTCGAACAGGCAGTCGCGCCCCCCCGACCCTATCCGCCCGGTCAGAGTGCGTGCCACCCCCCATGCCCTCACCCACCGCGCAGATCCGCCGGCATTTCGGTAAACCGGACCTATGGGCCTACCTCACTCGGAGCTCGCCGACCGGATCCACGGCGGCTGGCTGGGCAGAGTCACCGGCAACATGCTCGGCAAGCCCGTCGAGCGCGGCGACTACTGGACCCGCGAGCGCATCGACCGCTATCTGCGCCGCACCGACGCCCTCCCGCTCACCGACTACCTTCCCGAGCCCCCGCCGGACGCCGACGACTTCGAACTGCGTCCCGAATGGCGCCAGTGTGTAAGGGGCCGGATCCACGGCAGTTGCCGCGACGACGACGTGGACTACACCATCCTCGGCCTTCATCTTCTCGAGACCCACGGCTTCGGCTTCACCACCGAGCAGGTGGGCGACGGGTGGCTGCTGCACCTCCCGGTCCTGCAGACGTTCACCGCCGAGCGGGCCGCCTACCGCAACCTCGCGAACGGCCTCAAACCCCCGCTCACCGCCTCCCACGACAATCCCTACCAGGAGTGGATCGGGGCCCTCATCCGCGCCGACATCTTCGGCTGGACCTGCCCCGGCTCCCCGCACCGCGCCGCGACGCTCGCCCGCCGCGACGCGGTCCTCTCGCACACCGGCAACGGCGTGTACGGCGCGATGTGGGCGGCCGCCCTGATCTCCGCCGCCTTCACCGCGAACAGCCCGCGCGAGGCGATCGAGACGGCACTGGAACACATCCCCCCGGGCTGCCGCCTCGCCCGCGCGGTACGCCACACCGCCGCTCTGCACGCCTCCGGAACACCCTGGTCCGACACGCTCACCGAGATGGCCGCGGAGACGGGCCACCTGGGCTGGATCCACACCGTTCCGAACGCCGCCGTCATCACGGCCGGACTGCTGTACGGCGCCGGCGACTTCACCTCCACCATCAGCCTCACGGTCCGCGGCGGACTGGACACCGACTCCAACGGAGCGACGGCGGGCTCGGTGGCAGGTGTGCTGTGCGGCGCCTCCGCCGTCCCCGCACACTGGACGGACCCCTTGGAGGACCGGGTGCGCAGTGCGGTGTTCGGGTTCGACGGCGTAAGGATCAGTGAACTGGCGGAGCGTACGGTGCGGTTGGCGGCGGCCTTTGCAGGTTGACGCGAAACCGCTCCGTCGGGGGTGCTTGATCGGCACAATGGCCAGATGGCTGAGTACATGGAGCTTGCGCTGTCGGACGGTTCACAGGTGCGCCTCGAGCTGTCCGGGGCCGGAGAGCCGCTCGCCGTACCGTCTCAGAGCGGCGGCAAGGCCGATCTGCCGGAAGGGTTCGGTGCGGCCAAGCCCGTGGCAAGCGGCTCCGGCCGGGCGGTGACACGCGCCGCCGACGCGCTGCGCACGGCGCTGCGCCCGCTCGGTCCGCTGCTGGACGAGGTCCACGGCGCGGTGTCGGCGTCCGAGAACCCGCCGCAGGAGATCACCGTGGCGTTCGGCGTCGAGATCGGACAGGATCTCAAGCTGGGCATCGTCGGTGCCAACGGCAAGGCCACCATGAGCATTTCGGCGACCTGGCAGACCGGGAGCGCCACGCGGTCCACGCAGAACGGGACACCACGGCGCTGATGGGCTGGTTCAGAAGGCCGACGGCCGCCGCGCCCCGTATCTCCGTACTGCATGACGGCGCGTCCACCGCCGTCGGCGGCGCCGCACTGCTCTCCGCCCGGCGCGTGGTGACCTGCGCGCATGTCGTCAATGACGCGCTGGGCCGAGATCTGTACGCCGCGGCCCCGCCGGTTGCCGATGCGCTGCGCCTCGCCTTCCACGGTCCGGGCGCGGCCCAGCACCGCACTGCACGGCTCTCGGTGTGGGTGCCGCCGCAGTGGGGCTCGTCCTCGATGGTCTGGCAGGGCGATCTCGCCGTACTGGAACTCGACGAGCCCGCCCCTCCATGGCTGAGTCCCGTCGTCTGGCGCGACATGGCCGAGGGACAGGCCCTGCGGGCATGGCACGGCGGCGGTGAGGCCATCGCCTTTGCCGACACCGAAGTGAAGCTCCAGGAGGGCCGGGTCGGCTATCTGGACGGGCAGCTGTCCGGTGCCGCGATCGGCCCCGGCTTCAGCGGCGGCCCGCTGTGGGCGACGGACGACGCCACGGTCGTGGGCCTGGTCGTGGCTCATGTGATGCCCGGCGACGGGCCCATGAGCCCGCAGACCACGGTACGGCGCAGCTGGGCCGTGCCGTGGCAGGCCATCCGGGAGGAGCTGGAGCGGGTGGGAGCCGCCGACACGGTCGCCGAGTGCACTGTGAACGAGAGATACGGGACGTACGCGACAGCGGTGTGCGAAGGCAGCTCCGCGGCAGCCGGCTTCACGGCCGAGCTGTGGTCGCTGCTCGGCGATCCAGTGCGCCGGGCGCAGCACGCCCGCACGCTGGCGGCCCGGCTCGGCTACGAGCCTCCGGCCGGTGATTCCGCCCCGTCCGTAGAGGAGTTGGCGCAGCTGCTCGCCTCGGAGGAACGCGCGCTCGCGACGCTCACCGAGTCGCTGGCGCACGCCGTCCAGGACGGCCCTGCCCGCGCCGGGCTCGACCGGCTCCTCGCCCTGGGCCGGCTGACCGGCCCGGCACGGCTGCTCTCCCACGACGAACACCGGTTTCTCTTACGGGAGTTGACACCGGTCGTCGTCACGGACGCCACGCTGCTGCCACGTGCCGCCCGCGAGGCGCTGCGGTACATCACCCCGCCCAGGTCGCTGGGCGGCGCCAGGCTGAATCCGCGGGACCTCGAGGCTGCGGTGACGGAGCTGGAGGCGTACCGCGGCGGCGGGCAGCCGGCGGACGGCACCTCGCCGGTGCCTGCCCTGCTCACCCTGGTCGAGTATGTGGCGGCGGGCACCGTGCCGCCGGTGCGCGAAGCCCTGCACGCCTGGTCCGAGCGGGTCGCGACACGGCTCGGCTGCCACCCGGCCGCGCTGTATCAGCGCCGCACGGACGCCGCCGCCTGGGCCGCGTACCGCCCCTCCCCCGTCGTCCGTCTGGTCGCCGAGATATCCGGACCGCCCGACCGGTTCCGCTGCGCGCTGTGGGAGGTGCGCAAGGACGGCGCGACGGCCTCGCTCGTCACCGCGGACCGGACCCGCGACGCCGGCGAGATCGCCCGGCTGATCCGTGAGGCGGCGGAGAACGCCCGGGACGACGGCGGTCAGGGCGTCACCCATGTGGACATCGTCGTCGACCGGGACGGGCTGCAGCTGCCCTTCGACGAGTGGGAGGCGGCCAGTGGGGTGGAGTATCTGCCACGGATCCCGCTCGGGGTGAAGTTCCGCATCGCGCTGCGCTGCCCGGAGGTGAGCGCCCGCGCGCCGCGCCGCGAGGCCGAGCTGCGCCGCCGCTGGGAGAGCGCCCACACCGGCCCGCTCGTCGTCGACGAGGGCTGCGCCTCACCGGAGAAGGTGTACGCGCTGCTGGAGACCAGCCACCGGGACACCGCGCAGGTCGTCCTGCACGGCCCCCGCGCGCCGCGCGAAACGCTGCTCCAGCTCTGTCTGGCTCTTGGTGTCCCGGTGGTCCTGTGGGACCGGGAGGCGGAGAGCCATGACCACGCCCACCGGCTCGACGACATCGCACCCGCCGGGCCGCTGCATCAACTCCTCGAGCGCATCCAGCACTTCAGGGCAGACCAGTACGGCGCGAGCGCTCCTTCGCCCGCCCGGCCCTCGCTGGTGTGGGAGAACACGGAGCTGCCACTGCCGGGCGGGCTCGAACTGCTTGACCCCGCGGAAGGAACGGACATCCGATGAATCGTGATCGAGACAACCAGGGCGACGGGGACTGGAGGCTGTTCCGCGGCGACGGGCAGGCTCGTACCGTCGATTTCCCCGAGGCCCCGCCGTGGCGCCGCTTCGACACTCCGTCCTCGACGCCGGCGGATGCGCAGCCCCCGCTGCCGTATCTGATCGGGCGCGCCGAGGCCGATGTCGTCAACGCCGCGCTGCATTTGCGACGCCCGCTGCTGGTGACCGGCCAGCCCGGCACCGGCAAGTCGTCGCTGGCACACGCCGTCGCGCACGAGCTGCGGCTCGGCCGGGTGCTGCACTGGCCGGTCAACAGCCGGAGCACCCTGCAGGACGCGCTCTACCGCTACGACGCGATCGGCCGGCTCCGTGAGTCGAACCTCCGGCACGAGGGCGGCGAGGTCTCCGAGGAGCTGGGCATCGGCTCGTACGTACGGCTCGGACCGCTCGGCACGGCGCTGGTGCCGGGGGCGCGCCCGCGCGTCCTGCTCGTCGACGAGCTCGACAAGGGGGACGTCGATCTCCCCAACGATCTGCTGAACGTCTTCGAGGAAGGGGAGTTCGAGATCCCCGAGCTGGCCCGGCTGCCGCAGGACCAGGCATCGGTCCGGGTGATGACGGCCGACCCCGACTCCTGGACCGAGGTGGTCAGGGGCCGGGTGCGCTGCTCGGAGTTCCCCGTCGTCGTCATCACCAGCAACGGCGAGCGCGACTTCCCTCCCGCATTTCTGCGCCGCTGTGTACGGCTCGCTCTGCCGGAACCCGACGAGGACCGGCTGCTCGCCATCGTCCGCGCCCATCTGGGCTCCCCGGATCTGGACGGCCACGACGAGCTGCTGCGGGCCTTCCTGGCGCGGCGGGCCCGCGGCGAACTCGCCACCGACCAGCTGCTGAACGCGGTGTTCCTGCGCAAGGGCGGGGTCGACCTGGACGCGGACGGGCTGCTCGACGCCGTACTGCACCGGCTCGGCGGGACGGTGTAGCGCGGGTGTGGAGCGAGCTGCGGCGGATCCTGGCGGACGGCGGGGCGGAGTTGTCCCACGAGGAGCTCCTGGATTCGCTGTGGCTGGCCGGGCGGCTGCCGGCGGGAGCGTCGTCGGTACTGGCTCAGGCGGTCGACGTCGCCGAGCCGGGGCTGCAGCAGGTCCCTTCATCTCGCGAGACCGCTCCCCTGCCGTGGGGGCAGGCGGCACCGGACAGCAGATACGCGACGGGGGCTCCGGGCGGCAGGCCCGCGGTCACGGGGCCCCAGGCCGCCGACGCGTACTCCCGGACGGCGCAGCCCGCCACGGACCACGGCTCTGCCGTACACGCCGCACCTGCCGGACGGCAGCGCCCGTCCGCGCGAGGCGACCGCCCCGCCACCCCTGTGCGCTCCCCGGAGCAGAAGGCGCTGGGCGCCGTCGAGCTGCGCCTCGGCCGTGCGCTGCGCCCGCTCAAGCAGCTGCGCCCCGACCGCAGGGAGTGGGAGCTGGACGAGCCCGCCACCGTGACGGCGATGGCCGAGACGGGGCTGCCCGACGCGGTGATGCGTCCCGGCCGCGCCCGCTGGCTGGATCTGGTGCTGCTCGTCGACGACGGGGTGTCGATGCTGCTTTGGCAGCGGCTCGCGACCGAAACGCGGCTGCTGATGGAGCGCAGCGGCGCCTTCCGCGACGTACGGGTGTACGGGCTGGACAGCCGCAGCCCTGAGGCTCCCCTGCTCGGCCGCCGCCCGTACGAACAGGACAGCGCCCCGCTGGCCGCCTCCGCAGTCACCGACCCGGCGGGCCACACCCTGTTGCTCGTCATCAGCGACGGCGTGGGCGCGGCATGGCGGGACGGCCGGATGCACACGGCACTGGAGCGCACCGCGCGGGTAGGTCCGACGGCCGTGCTGCACGCGCTGCCCGAGCGGCTGTGGGAGGGCTCCGGCATCCGCGCCGAGGAGTGGGAGGTCACGACCCGCAGGCGTGGTGCACCCAACCACACCTGGCTGGTCTCGGACCCGGTTCTGCCACCCGAACTCGCCCCGTACGACGGGGTTCCAGTGCCGGTGCTGGCACCGACTCCGGAATCCCTGGGCACCTGGGCCCGGTTGGTCGGTTCGCCGGGCACATCGGCGGTCCTGCCACTGCTCGCGTCCCGTACGTCCACCCGCCCTTACGCGGCCACGCGCGCGCCCGGCGGGGACGGCCTGCTGCGCTTTCGCAGAGCGGCCTCCCCCCAGGCGTACCGTCTCGCGGCCCATCTCGCGGCTGTCGCCCCGGTCTCGGTGCCCGCCATGCGGCTGGTGCAGGACGCGCTGGGCCCCGAGGTCGACACGGGTCATCTGGCGGAGGTGTTCCTGGGCGGGCTGATGCGCCGTACGGACGGGGAGGATCTGCTGCCGCAGCACCGGGGCTTCGATTTCGCGGAGGACACCCGGCGCATCCTGCTGGACACGCTTCCGGCGGGTGATCTCGTACGGACCACCCGCGCGGTCACCGCCCGGCTCGCCGAACTCGCCGACCGCCCGGCGGACTTCCCCGCCTGGCTGCCCCGTCCATCGGGGACGGACCGGCTGCCGGCGGACGCACATCCCTTCGGGTGGATGGACGAGCGGCTGCTGCGGCGGCTGGGGGTCCCGCCGGTGGCAGCGCAGCCACCCGTGGCGCCGCCGTCGTTCGTGGACGCTCCCGGCTCGAACTGGCGGTCGCTGGACCCGGGTTACCCGACAACGGCGGGCCCGTACCGGCTGTTCGCCCGGAACCAGCGGGGCTGGCCACAGATGGGGCTGTATCTGGGGACCTCCGAGCAGCAACCGGGGTACGCCGTGATCCGCGTCCCGGAGATGAATCGAAACTGGGCTGCCGCGCTGGTGATGACCGAGGCGGAGGCCCTGGCGCGCATGGACGGCGTGTACGCACCGCGGCTGCTCGGCCACGACGCCACATCGGCGCCCGCCTGGATCGCCACCTCGTACGCCCGGGACAAGCGCTCCTTAGGTCCGGCGCCCAATCTGCGCTCCCTGGTCGACCGCCGAGGGGCTCTGGTGGGAATGGAGTTCGTATCCGTGGGGAGACAGCTCGCGAACGGTCTCGCACAGGCGCACCGCAAGGGCGTCATCCACGGCTCCCTGATTCCCAACTGCATCCTGGTCGTGGGACAGGAGGTCCAGATCACCGGGTGGATGACCGCGTCCCTCGACGGTGCACACAGCCCATACCGGGCGATCCTGCGCCAGAAGCCCGAGTACCGGGCGCCCGAGCTCCGCAGCGCCGACGATGAGCCCAGCGAAGCCGCCGATGTGTATGCCATGGGGAGGATCCTGCTGGCGGCGGCATCAGGCAGCTGGGACTACGATCCGGCTGAGGAACTGCGCTCCCTCTCCTGGCCGGCCCCCGACCGCCGTCCCGGCGTCGTCCGCGAACTCCTGCGACGCTGCGTCGCGCCCGATCCCGCGGACCGGCCCACACCGGAAGAACTGCTGCAAGCCTTCGACGCCAGAGCCCATGACCAGCCCGTCCCACCCCTGCGCGCCACGCAGCTCGGCGTGGGCGACGACGGCCGGCCGGTGCTCCTGGACCTCAACGACCGGGAGTACGGCGGCGAGGGCCCGCACGCGCTGCTGACCGGTCCTGCGGTCCGGGACCGGCACCGGATGCTCGCCACCGTCGTCCGCGGCCTGGCGGAGGCGAACCCCGCGGAGGCCGTCACCCTCGTCTGCGCCTGGCACGGTGACTCCGAGCCCCTGGCCGCGCTCGCGGCGTTTCCGCAGGTGAAGTGGGCTCAGGATCTCACCGCACGGTCGGACGCACTGCCCGAACTACGTGAACTGCTGCGCACGGAGACGCACAAACGAGGCTCGCCGGTACCCCTTCCCCGGCTCGTAGTCGTCCTGGACGACTACGAGCGAATCCGGAGTTCCGTCCCGGAGTTGGACATCGTTGAGGCACTCACGACCATCCGGGGCCAGGGTGTTCACGTCCTCGTCGCGGACCATCCCGACCGTCGCGCCCCCAGCATCGGCATCGGCTCCCTCACGTGCCACATCGAGCTCACCAACCCCCGTGGCCACGGCGTTCTCCACGACGGCGTGACCCTACCCGTCCCGTTCCGCCCCAGGCCGCTCTCCCCCGAGCAGCAGGCGGCCGAACTCGACGCCGAGCACGGCCGCGGCGTCGAGCATCTGCGGCAGGGCGAATGGGGAGAGGCGCATGCCGTGCTCAGCGCTGTCGCCTCCGCGCGGCTGGCGCTGCTCGGCCGGGCCCATCCGGCCACACTCATGTCCCGCTACGAACGGGGTTTCGCGCTGCTCGGACTCGGCCAGTACCGGGAGGCCCTGGTCGAGTTCCAGACCGTCGAGGAGGGCAGGTCGGCGGCCTTCGGCCCGTACCACCCCGACACTCTGGACGTACGCCAGCAGACCGCCTTCACCCTCGGGCTGCTGGGCCGGCACCGGGAAGCCCTGTCCCTCTACAACGAAGTACTGACCCGGCGGATGCAGATGCAGGGCGCCCGGCACCCCGACACCCTGCGCTGCCAGCACAACGTGGCTTTCGCCCTGGGCGCCCTCGGCCGGCACCGGGAGGCGTACGAACTGGTCGCCCAAGTCCTCTCCGCCCGGATCGCGGGGGGGGGGGGGGGGGGGGCCCCCCCCCCGGGGCCGCCCCCCCCGGCGGCGCCCAGCCCGGTCAGGGATCACCCCACGACACAACAACACGAACAAACACAGAGTGCACGGTTTACGT
>NZ_JBSFMS010000143.1:0-18150 GCF_053599675.1 Streptomyces sp. NPDC000880
ATAAGAAACCGGTCTGAAGATCACTCTCAAACCACGCCGGTGGATCGAGGCTAAGCGCGCGGTTCGTATGCGGTCGCCGATTGCCCGGCGGCGGGTGAGCACCCTGTCGGGCTGTGGATCGGCAGCCACTCGCCCACGGTCTTTTGATCATGGCGATGTGTCAGTACCTGGGCAGGTACATTGGCGGCTCTTGCAGCGATGCAAGGCCCTGAGCTGCTGCTCTCCACCTGGAGCAGCTCCGTAGCGACGTACGAGGTGTCCGCGTGTCCACCCGTTCGCGTCGTCAGACGCCATGACTTGGCCAAGGCGTCCCGCCCCGCCCCCAAAAGGGGACGGGGCGGTCTACCTTGTACGCAAGAAGGCCCCCACCGACACTCGCGGTGGGGGCCTTCACCCATGACGCCGGCCTCCCCGCCGGACAGCCACAGGACATGAACGGCGCGTGTCAGGCGTGTGTGGGGAGACACTCCTGCCCCGTCCATTCGCCGAACTTTGCTGCCAGGGGCACGGATTTCAACTGCCTTGCCGGGTTAGCAGCCGGTGAACAACTTCAGGGGATGTGGCCTCTATGTGGCCTCGATCATGGAAACGCCCCCCGATTCGAACAGAACCGAGGGGCCGAAACAGGCTCTCACCTGCTACTTACCTCTGTGGGCGCGGACGGGTTCGAACCGCCGACATCTGCTTTGTAAGAGCAGCGCTCTACCCCTGAGCTACGCACCCGTGGATGAAGGAACAGCGTACATGCCGCGGGGGCCCGCCCTGCAAACCCGTTCCCCCCGCCTCCTGGGTACTGGAGCTACCCCCGCCCCGAGACGGTCGCCCGGATCGTTCCGCCCACCTGCGGGCTCCTACCTGTGCCAATCGGCAGAACTACTCTGCCGGACTACCTGGGGGAACGATCATTCCGCACCCATCGCACCACTCGCGCGCTCATCGCCGCCGCCGGCGTCGCCCTCGTCGCCGGCGCCCTCGCCGAGCACGTCAGCGCCAAGACCGTGAGCGTCCGGGCGGACAACGGGTCAGTGCGACTCGGGCTCGTCGCCGTGCCCGATCGGGTGGAGACCGTCAGTGACAACGGCGGGATCACCATCGAGCTGCCGGGCGCGGGGGCTCCGTACGCCGTGACGGCCAAGAGCGACAACGGCAGTGTGGACGTCGACGTGCCGACCGACGACAGCAGCTCTCACGTCGTCATGGCCCGCAGCGACAACGGCAAAGTCAGTGTGCGAAGCGCGAACTAACAGACCCGTGTGTTCGTCATTACCTGGTGGGAGAATGAACCGGGCAGGGCGACACGGCACGGGAGAGGGATGTGACGGCGACACGCGCGCGGCCTCATGCAAGAGCGCAGGCGAGTGCCGTCAGGGATGTCCTCGCGCTGATGCTGCTGCCCGTGCCGTTGATCGTCGCTGCGCTGCCGGGCGCGTTCGCCGGCGGGGGGACGCGGCGCTGGTTCGGCGGGCGCGGGGAGAGTCAGCGGGCCGATGCGCAGGCCGCGAAGGACGCCGCCGCCGCTGCCTTCTACGAGCTGGACACCGCCCAGCGCGATCTGCGGATCTCGATCGAGACGATCTCGGCGGTGGACAGTTCGCCGGGGGCGCGCCGGGCCGTGGACGACTTCGCCGCGCTGGGGCGGCGGATCGACGAGGTGAGCCATCGGTACATCACCGCCGTCGACGCGCACGACCTCGACCGGGACGGCCTCGAAGCCTCCGTCGCCACGCACGCCCGCGATGAGCTCACCAGCGCCAAGGACGAGCTCGTACGGGTCAAGGGGGAGCTCGACCGGTTTGCACAGGGGCTCGGGCCGCTGCTCGACAAGGCGGAGACGCAGCTCGCCCGGCTCGCTCCCGCCGTGGAGCGGGCGAGACAGGCGCTCCTTTCCGCGAGCAATGCTCTCGATTCGGCGCGGGGCTCCGGTTTGCGAGCGGACGATCTCGCGGCTCGCCTCGCTGCCCTCGCCCCCGAGCTGACCATGCTCAATCAGGGCGCCGGGCGGCACGGCGTGGCCGAGACCCTCCAGCGCGCCGACCGCGTGCTGCGCGACGCCGAAGCCGTACGGGCCGAGGTCGAGCGGCTGCCCGAGCGCGCCGCCGAGACCGACAAGCGCCTGGTGTCCCTCCGTACACGCGCTGAGGCCCTCACCAACCGCGCCGGATCCGTCGAGCCCGTCCTGAGCGAGCTGCGGCGGCGCTTCTCCGCCGCCTGCTGGCAGGACCTCCAGCCCGTCCCCGAGCAGGCGGCGATCAGCGTCCGCCAGGCCGAGGACAAGCTCCGGGAGGCGGCCAAGGCGCGCGACGAGCAGCGGTGGGCGGATGCGACGGCCCTGCTCAGTACGGTACGGGCGCTGCTGAACGCCACCGATGAGGCGGTCTCCGCGGCCGGCGACCGGCTGCGGAGGCTCAATGCCGTGGCCAAGGATCCGCAGCAGGAGATCGACCGGACCCGGTTCGCCATCCGCGACGCGCAGCGCCTCGCCATGGCCGGGCGCAACACCCCGGATCCGCGTCATGCGCGGCCGCTGGACGACTCGGTGGCCCGGCTGGAGCGGGCCGTCGCCGGGCTCGAGGGTCGGCACCCCGACTACTGGCACTTCCTGGTGGAGACCGAGGCGGTACGGCGTGCGGTCGCGCGCGTGGTCGAACAGATCCGCGAGGAGCGCGGCGCGGGCGGCGCCTGAGGCCCGCGTCGCCGGGCGCCGGAACACACGGCCCGGACCCGCCACCCAGACCCCGCCCGTCGGCCACCCCGGACACGGCAAGGCTCCGAGTCGGCCTGAGGCCGGGCGCCGGGAGCCGCGGCCCAGACCCCGCCCGCCGGCCACCGGGGACATCGCCCTCCGGGCGGGCCTGAGGCCCCCCGCCGCCGCGCCCCCGGGACACGGCCCTGCGGCTTGCCGCGCCCGGGCACCCCGGACGGGGCAAAGCTTCCGGCTGGTGCCTGCCCCGCTGGGTCACCCGGGGCGCCCCCTGGTTGTCCGGCCGCGCCCTCGGGCGGATCCTTGGGGGTACGAGTACGTACAAAGGGAGCCCAAACATGGCAACACGCGTACCGCACCGCGAAACCAACCGCCGCATCAGGCTCGACGAGCATCTCCCCGTCGACCATCGCCTCAGCCAGGTCTACCGCGTGGGCGCGGGTCTGATGGGTCTCGTGCTGCTCGCATTCGGCATTCTCGGACTGATCGACAAGGTCGGCTTCTTCGACACCAGCGGTGACACCGTTGCGGGGCTCAACACCAACGGCGCGCTGAGCGTCCTCTCCATCTGCGTCGGGCTGCTGCTCTTCGTCGGGATGATCATCGGCGGCAACTTCGCCTCGACCGTGAACATGATCCTCGGCGTCGCCTTCATCCTCAGCGGCTTCGTCAATCTCGCCCTGCTGGAGACCGAGTTCAACTTCCTCGCCTTCCACATCCAGAACGTGATGTTCAGCTTTGTGGTGGGCGTGATGCTGATGTTCTTCGGGATGTACGGGAGGGTCAGCGCGACGCTGCCGCACGACAATCCGTACTGGAAGGCCCGCCACCCCGACCATGCGGACCAGGAGCAGCGCGCCCGGCCGCGAACGGGGTGAGGTGCCACGAAAGGGAGCAAGCGAATAAAGGCCGGCACGAGCGACGCCGGCTACGCCGCCTACGCGGGCCGCGGGGTGCACGGGGCCACCGTGGAGGAGATCGCCCGCCGGATCTTTGACGGCACCTACGGCGAGGGCGCCACGCTCGATCTGCCGGAGCTGATGGCCGAGCTGGACGTCAGCCAGGCCGTGCTGCGCGAAGCGATCAAGGTGCTGATGACGAAGGGCCTGATCGACACCCGCCGGCAGCGCGGCACGTTCGTACGGCCCCGGGACGACTGGAACCTCCTGGACTCCGACGTACTGCGCTGGACGCTCGCCGCCGGTGCGCCGACCGACTTCTTCGCGGACATGCTGGAGCTGCGCCGCTCCATCGAACCGGCCGCCGCCTCGCTCGCCGCCGCACACCGCAGCGAAGAGGACCTCGCGGCGCTCAACGCGGCGCTCGACGCGATGAGGGCGGCCGGGGACGATCCGGTGCTCGGCGTGCGCTCGGACGCGTCGTTCCACACCGCCCTGCTGGCCGCCTCACGTAACCGGTTCTTCGCGCAAATGCGCCGGGTGATCATCCCGGTGCTCATCGAGCGCGACCGGCGCGTGCACCTGGCGGGGACACCGGAGGATCCGGTCGGCGTGCACGCGGCGGTCGTGGAGCGGGTACGGGACGGGGACATGGACGGCGCGTACATGGCCACGCTCGAACTACTCGACCTCGCGATGCGCGAGCACCCGTAGAGCGAGCAGCCCGTAGCGCGACCACCTCTGAAGCGCCACCTGTAGCGCGCCACCCGGCAACCGCCGCGCTGCCGATAACCTGAGGCCATGCCTCGTTACGAATACCGCTGCCGCAGCTGCGGCGACACCTTCGAAGTGAACCGGCCGATGGCCCAGTCCTCCGACCCGGCGAGTTGCCCGGCCGGACACGAGGACACCGTCAAGCTGCTCTCGGCCGTCGCCGTCGGCGGCACGAAGTCCGCGCCCGCGCCCGGCGCAGGAAGCGGCGGCGGCGGGGGTTGCTGCGGAGGCGGCTGCTGCGGCTGAGGCGGCTCCCCCCGACCGCCCCGCCGCCGTCCGGCCGCCGCCCGGTCAGGCCGGAGTCGGGGTCGCGGTCGCGGTCGCGGTCGCGGTCGCGGTCGCGGTCGCGGTCGCGGTCAGGCTGAACCGGCGCAGGATCTCCTCGCCCGCAACGACACCCGTCTCCCCGAGCACCTCGACGTTCGGGGCGATCCAGCCGCTGTCGGCGAGCTCTCCGTGGCCCGGCCGCCAGGCACGGTCCGCCGCGAGCAGCAGATCGGCGTCGAGGAGGGAGTCCCCGGCCGCGAGGATCTGCGCGGCACCCGTGCGGCGGGCGACTTCGCGGACCGCCGCGCTCTTGGTGAGCGGCTGGGGCACGGCGTAGATCTTGCGGCCCTGGAGCGAGACGGTCCAGCCGCGGCCCTCCGCCCATTCGGCGAGCTCCTTGACCCAGTCCTCGGGCAGCAGGCTGCGCTCGACAACGAGATACGCGAAGAGGCCTTCGGCGATCCGCTCCTTGAGCAGCCAGGCGGGGTCGGCGGCCGCGAGGAGGTGGTCGCGCACCTCGGCGAGCGAGGCGCACTCGTCGGCGAGGCGGGCGGCGACCTGCCGCTGCCACTCTGGGTCGGACACTCCGTCGACGAGGAGGTGCCCGCCGTTGGCGCAGATCGCGAACTCGGGGGCGGGGCCCGGGAGATGGATACGGTGGTACTGCTCGCGGGTGCGGGTAGTGGTCGGTACGAAGACGGTGTCGGCGGCGAGCTGGATCAGTAGCCCCGCCGCGGTCTCCGTGAGATAGGACAGCGGCTTGCGTTCGTACACCTCGACGCAGAGCAGGCGGGGTGCGTCCGCGTCCGGCATGGGCAGCTGGAGAGCCGGGGCGGAGTAGATAAGGGTGCGGTCGAGGTCGCTGGCGACGAGTGTCTTCGTCTGAGTACGCGTCTGCGCACGCGTCTGCCTCTGCGCTGCGATGCTCACGGGGCCGACACCGCCTTGCCGTCCGCGCCGGTCGCGCCGCGGGTGTACTGGGGGTGGATCAACCCGACGCAGGTGTAAGGCAGTTCGTCGACCTCCTCGACCGGTACGCCGCGCTGCTCGGCCAGCAGCCGTACATGGTCGAGGTCGGCGCCCGCGCCGCGCTTGGCCAGGATCTTCCAGGGGACGCGGCGCAGCAGTACGCGCGTCGTCTCGCCGACGCCCGGCTTGACCAGGTTCACATCGTGGATGCCGTACTCCTCGCTGATCCGCTCGACGGCGGCCCAGCCTTCCCAGGTGGGCGCGCGGTCCGCCGACAGAAGCTCCTTGACATCCGCGTCGACGTCGGCCGCGACCTCGTCGAAGCGGGCGGCGACGGTGTCCAGGAAGTGTTCCGAGACATCGCTGCCGGCGAGCTCGCGGTAGAACTTCGCGCCGTGGAAGTCGTTCGGGCCGACCAGGTCGGCGCGGAGCACCGTACGCGATATCAGGCCGGAGACCGTGGAGTTGAGGCAGGCGGAGGGGATGAGGAAGTCCTCGCGGGTGCCGTAGGTGCGGACACAGCCGCCGGGGTCGGCGAGGACGGCGATCTCGGGGTTGAAGCCCTCGAACTCGGCGAGCGCGTCGGCCAGTTCACGGGTGATCGCGCCCTTGCCGGTCCAGCCGTCGACGAACACGACGTCGGCCGGGTCGTGGTGCTGCTGGAGCCAGCGCAGGGCGTTGGTGTCGATGCCGCGGCCGCGGACGATGGACACGGCGTAGTGCGGCAGGTCCAGGCCGTGTCGGTGCTGGGCCCAGCGGCGCATCAGCACGCCGACGGGGGTGCCGGCGCGGGCCAGCGACACGAGTACGGCGCGGGGGGACCGTTCGGCTATGACGGTCTCGGTGACGGTGCCGACGGCGCGGGCGATACGGGCCGCGGAGGTCTCCAGCGCGGCCTTGAACAGTTCCTGGTACTGAGCGCTGGGCTGGTACTCGACGGGCAGTGACTCCGCGTAGTGCGCGCCGCTCTGTATGGCCTCCTCGCGCTCCTCCGTGGGGGCCTCCAGCTCGGTCTCGGACAGATCCTGGAGCAGCCAGCCGACCTCGTCCGCCGCGTAGGAGGAGAACTCGGGGCCACGGAGGGGCTCGGGCAGCATGGCAGCTCTTTCGGGGACGTATTCGGGTACGTAACTGGGGACGACCGCCAGCACGAGGTGCGGGGTGTGCGCGGCAAGCCGGGCCAGCAGGCCGTCGGGGGCGTGCAGTTGGGGGGTGTCGGCCTCCGAGTCGACGACGGCGACGACGGCGTCGAAGCCGGCGCCGGCGACGTTGTAGGCGTACCGCTCGCCGGGGCCGTCGGCGGGGTTGTCGTGGGCGGGGAAGACGAGGCGGCTGCGTATGGCATAGCCGGGGTCGTCGACGGCGAGGACGGGCGAGCGGGTGGTGGTGGAGTACCGCACGTCGGCGTCGATGGCCCGCTCAAGAGCGGTCCCGAGCCGGAGAGGCGCGTACATCAGCTCCTCGAACCCGAGCACGAGGACGCGACGCGAGCGGCCCGTGGCCACGTCGCCGAGCGCGTCGGCGATGCGGGCGGCCATGCCCGGCAGGGCCGGCTCCAGCTGCTCCCGGTGCCGGGGCGTAAACCCGTGCCGTCCCCCGTCGGGCACGCCACGGGGCCACCCGAGATCGACGCGCACGGCGCGGCCGGGGGTAGCTTGCGCGGCGGCCTGCACAGCCAGGCCCTCGCTGTACGTCAGCGGCTCCGTGTCAGGGCGCGAGCCCGCGGCAGGGTCTGCGTCGCCGCCCGGCACCTCCGCGCCGAGGAGCGAACCCGGGTCCCCGGTACCCGGCGCACGAGCGCCGGGGCGCGAGTGCCAAAGCGAGCCCGGAGCCAAGCTCGAGACAGAGCCGGAAGCCGAGCCCGGAGCCGAGCCCGCGGTGCCCGGCGGCGAGCCCGCCGCACCGGCGACCGCCTCATGCTCCGCCACCAGCGCCTGGCCCTTCTCCAGCACGCCCTCCGGGAGCCGTAGCGTCCCCGACGCCAGTGCCACCAGGTCCACCCGCGCGCCCAGTTCCCGCGCGAAGACCGACAGCCGGTCGCGGTCGTGGTCCGAGCGCATGTCGACCAGGGCCACGATCACGTACCGGTCGCGCGGGTACCGCCCGTGCAGGTCGCGGATCGTGTTGAGCACGGTGTTGCCCGTCGAGAACTCGTCGTCGACCAGCACCAGCGGGCCGTCCCCCGCCAGCAGCCACGGATCCTCCGGCAGCAGCAGGTGTGACGTCGCGTGCGAGTGGGACTCCTCGAAGCCGCCCGCCCGTTCCACGCCCTCGACCGGGCGGCGTGTGGAGTGCAGATACGGCGCGAGGCCCAGCCCGTCCGCCACCGAGTGCCCAAGGCCCGTCGCCGTCTCCGCGTAGCCCAGGACCACCGCGCGTGACGCGTCCTCGGGGCCGAGCAGCTCCCGCACCCGCTCACCGAGCCCGTACCCCGCGCCGTACACCACCGCCGGTGACTGCGGCACATGCTTGCCCAGCACGTTCGACACGAGCAGATGCGCGCGCTTGGGATTGCGGCGCAGAGCCAGCCCCAGCAGGCCGCTCAGCGTCTCGTCTCCCACGAGCCCGACGCCGAGCCGCTCAGCGACCCACGTTCCCGACCACACCACGGTGTCCGTCTCTCTCCTCGTCATTCAGCCGGAGATTCCGGCCGTGAGCAGCTCCACAAAGCCGACATCCTCCTTGGCCACCCCGAAGACCTCCGCACGCAGCAGCGTGCGCTCGGCCCAGGCCCGGTGCGGCTTCACTTCGTTCATCTTGTTCGTGTACGCGGAACGCATCACGCCTCCGCCGCCCCGCTCCGGCCGCAGGATGTCCTGCGCGTCGCTGAACTCTTCGTGACTGACGACGGACAGCGCGTGCACGGGCAGCACATGCGAGGGGTGGATGCAGGTCTTGCCCTGAAGCCCGTTCGCCCGGTCCAGCCCGATCTCGCGGAGCAGGCCGTCCAGGTCGTGCTCGATGAGCTCGGTGCGCAGTTCCTCCGCCCGGCCCTCCATGAAGGGGCTTCGGCGCAGCTGGGGCTTGAACATGCGCTCCTGGAGCCGGAAGTACTCCCACACGGGGCCGGTCACCGTGTAGCCGGTGCCGTCCGACCGTCCCAGGACGTTCACCACATCCGCGATGACCGCGGCGACGATCTGGACGTCGTACGCGGTCATGTCCGGCGACCGGCGCAGCCCGTACGCCGAGCAGAAGTCCGTGACGCCCAGTCGCAGCGCCAGCACTCGCTCGCGGTACTTGTTCAGCGTGCGGGCGATCCCCGCGAGCGTCTCCGTCCTCGTCTCCAGGTGGAGCAGCTCCGGAGATTCCAGCACGGGCATCGCGAAAAGTCGCTGACCGGTCGCCGATTCCGCTGAAGCGAGGGCCTCCAGAAACGGAACGCCCCGCTCCTCAGTAAATTTCGGAAGTACGAATCCGGACAGTCGCCGGACCGAGGGGCCGAGCCGCTCCACCAGGTCCTGAATCTGCCTGGGCTCACGGACCCGGATGAAGAGCAGCGGCAGCTCCGCGCCCCGCGCATCGAGGTCGGCGAACTGCCGGACCAGGTTCTCCTCGGCCGCGGCCACATCCGCGTCGTCGATGGAGTCCTCCAGGCAGAGGACCATGGAGACGACTCCGCGACTCACCTGCTTGAGCGCGTCGTCGGCGAGCTTCGGCCGGGTGGCCGGGCTGTAGAGGGTGGCGCCGAGCGCGGTGGCGAGCGTGCGGGCAGGAGACGCGGCGGTGAATTCGCATGGCTCCCGGTGGAAGAGACTGTCGCGGACGGCAGGCAAAAGATGTCCAAAATGACGCATATGTTTCCCCCGTACTGCCTTGGCGGCCCGACCGACTTGGCCGGTAATAGTACGTACGACTCTGGGTCAAGAGTTCCCCAAGCCCGTGAATTGCAGGTAACCCGCTTGCACCATGCCCATGTCCTGGCCGGAGGACAAGGGCCCCGCGTTGTCCGCGCGGGTACTGGGAAGGCAGGATGACGGTCATGACGCACGCGATGCTGAAGGGCTCGAACGTCCCTCTCGATGCCACGACCGTACGGGCCGTGCTGCGCTGGACCCCGGGCGCCGGGGTCCCCGATGTGGACGCCTCCGCCCTGTTGCTCGGCCCCGACGGCCGCGTGCGCTCGGACGAGGACTTCGTCTTCTACAACCAGCCGCGCCACCCGTCGGGCCTGGTGCGGCGGCTGCCGAAGAAGCGTGTCGCCGAGCATCTGACGGACACGGTCGAGGCGGATCTCTCCTCACTCGACGCGTCGGTCGATCAGGTGGTGCTCGCCGCGTCCTCGGACGGCGACACCTTCCAGCATGTACGGGATCTGCGGATATTGCTCTACGACGCGGCCCTGGCCGACAGCGAGCCGCTGACCGTCTTCGATGTGAAGCCGGAGACGGGCAAGGAGACGGCGATCATCTGCGGCGAGCTGTACCGGCGCGGGGAGGGCTGGAAGTTTCGCGCCGTGGGGCAGGGCTACCCGACCGGGCTGGTGGGTCTGGCCACGGCATTCGGCATCTCGGTGGACGAGGCGGAGGCGGCCGCGGATCCGTCGGCTCAGCCCGAGCCCCAGCCGACCACCGCGCAGCCGGCGTACGGCTACCCCCAGCCCGCCGCCCAGCCTGGGTACGGATTTCCACACCCAGCCCCACCTCAGTCGGCAACGCCCCCGGCCTACGGCACGCCGGACAGCCCGCAGCCTGGGTACGGATACCCGCAGCCGGCCTACGGATACCCCCAGGCCGCCGCGCCGTCGACCTACGGCTACCCCCAGCCCGCCGCCGCGGCAGCGTACGCCCCCGACCCGAACTTCCGGCTGCCACCGATGGGCCCCCAGTTCGTACGGCCGTAAGCGCCGCTAGACCCGGTTCTTGTACCCGCGTCCCCACTGCAGGCCCCACCCGTACAACCGGTCCAGCTCCGCCTGGAAGCCGTACACGAACTTCACCTCACGGCGCACGACCAGCTCGCCCTTCACGTTCTCCATGGAGAAAACGGCACAGGAACGGGCCTGCGGCGCGCGTTCGTCAAGCTCGATCTCGACCCGCGGGCCGTTGCTCGGGTAGAGCGTCACCTGCGCGTGCGTACGGTCGAAGGCCGGCGTCTGGTCGTAGATGTAGGCGAAGAACAGCAGCCGCTTGATCGACTCGCGGTGGTCGAGATTGACGTAGATCGTCTCGCCGGAGGGGGAGCCGAACCGGTCGTCGCCGCTGAGCTTCACGTACGGCGCCTCGTTGAGGCTGCCGAAGAAGCTGCCCAGCGGCTGCACCACGCCCTTGCTGCCGTCCACCAGCTCATACAGACAGCCGAGGTCGAGGTCCACATTGACCACACCCTGGGTGTGCGCCTGGACCACATCGGGCTGGAAGAGCTTGAAGGGGTGCCGCAGCAGCCTGCCGCTCTGTTTGGACCTGCCCTCGATGTCGGACGTACGCATCCTCCAGGAGAGGTTGACACGCAGATTGCCGGTGGCCGCGCCCTGTTTGGTGAGCGAGACCGTCGGGTGCCGTTTGGTCAGCGCGATGGAGTTCGTCGCGGCGCTGCCCGAGTCGAACTGCGGTGCCCTGCCCCGCCACAGGCTGTCCCGGAAAGCCATGCCCCACCCCCAGATACATCGGTGAACCCGCAGTGAACCCCCGCGGGGCGGCACCGAGGCCGTGCCTCGGAGCCGCCCCGCTCAGAGCGTTCCTCAATCCCCGAAGGGTCACACCTGCGCGGTGTCGCCCTTCGGTTCGACCGACTGCCCCTCGGCCGCCGCGATCGCCCTGTTGCGCCGCACCGATGACCAGAACGACCAGGCGATCAGCACGACGCCGACCAGACCGGTGATGATCTCGCTGATCTGGTACTGAATGGTGACGAGGAGGATCACCGCGAGCGCGCCGATCGCGTAGTGCGCGCCGTGCTCCAGGTAGACGTAATCGTCCAGGGTGCCCTGGCGGACCAGGTAGACGGTGAGCGACCGCACGTACATGGCGCCGATGCCGAGGCCGAGCGCCATCAGCACGATGTCGTTGGTGATGGCGAAGGCGCCGATGACACCGTCGAAGGAGAACGAAGCGTCCAGGACCTCGAGGTACAGGAACATGAAGAACGCGGCCTTGCCGACCAACTGGGTCGCGGAAACCTTCTTGCCGCTCTTCCTGGCCTCTTCCTCGGCCTCGTGCTCGCGCTCCTCTTCTTCCTCGATCCTGTTCTCGAAGTAGCCGGAGAGACCACCGACGACCAGATACGTGATCAGACCCGCGACGCCGGAGAGCAGCACCGTCGCCGCCTTGTCGGCGTGCCCGGCGTGCTGGTGCGCCTGGGTCGCGAAGGTCATGGCGGTGATGAGCAGCACAATCAGGGCGATGCAGGCCGACAGCATGTCGATCTTGCCGAGCTTGGCCAGCGGCCGCTCCAGCCAGGTGAGCCACTTGATGTCACGGTCCTCGAAGATGAAATCGAGGAAGATCATCAGCAGGAACATGCCACCGAACGCGGCGATCGACGGGTGAGCGTCGGTGACCAGCTGTTCGTAGCGCTCGGCGTCGTTGAACGCCAGGTCGACCGCCTCAATGGGGCCGATCTTGGCACTGACGGCAACGATCACGACGGGGAAGATCAGTCGCATGCCGAACACGGCGATGAGCACGCCGATCGTGAGGAAGATTCTCTGCCAGAAGGCACTCATCTTCTTCAGGATTCCGGCGTTGACCACCGCATTGTCGAAGGACAGCGAGATCTCGAGGACGGACAGGATCGCAACGACCCCGAACCCGGTCCATCCGCCGTAGAAGACCGCTGCGACCAGGCCGAGCGCGGTGATCGCGAACGACCAGCCGAAGGTTTTCAGAACCACTGGTACCCAATCGTGTAATGGGGGTCCCCCCGGAGGGAGTCTGGGAGACGGTCTCCCCTCGCGCCGTGGGCGGCTTTACGAAACATTGACCCCGAAGTCTAGAGCGATGCCCCGCAGCCCCGATGCGTACCCCTGCCCCACGGCTCGGAACTTCCATTCGCCGCCATAGCGGTAGAGCTCGCCGAAGATCATCGCAGTCTCGGTCGAGGCGTCCTCGCTCAGGTCGTAGCGCGCGAGCTCCTGGCCGTCCGCCCGGTTCACCACCCGGATGAAGGCATTGCTGACCTGACCGAACGTCTGGCCGCGGTTGTCCGCCTCATGAATGGAGACCGGGAAGATGATCTTGTCGACATTGGCCGGTACCTTGGAGAGGTCCACCAGCAGCGACTCGTCGTCCCCCTCGCCCTCACCCGTGAGGTTGTCGCCGGTGTGCTCGACGGAGCCGTCGGGGCTCTTGAGGTTGTTGTAGAAGACGAAGTACTCGTCGCCGAGCACTCGGCCCGACTCGCACAGCAGCGCGCTGGCGTCGAGGTCGAAGGGCGCTCCGGTGGTGGAGCGCGCGTCCCAGCCGAGTCCGACCAACACCTGCGTGAGGTTCGGTGCGGCCTTGGAGAGGGAGACATTGCCTCCCTTGGCGAGCGTGACGCCCATGTTTTTGGTCCTCCCCGGTGGTGATGGTGGGACAGGCACGTCCGGCGCCGCACGGACAAGTGCGGCGCCGGAAGCGCAGATGCTGCTGGTGCTACTGGCTCAGACGTTCACGCCGAAGTCCTGCGCGATGCCGCGCAGGCCCGAGGCGTAACCCTGGCCGATGGCACGGAACTTCCACTCCGCGCCATTGCGGTAGAGCTCGCCGAAGACCATCGCGGTCTCGGTCGAGGCGTCCTCGCTCAGGTCGTAGCGCGCGAGCTCGTTGTTGTCGGCCTGGTTGACGACGCGGATGAACGCGTTACGCACCTGGCCGAAGGACTGCTGGCGGCTCTCGGCCTCGTAGATCGAGACCGGGAAGACGATCTTCTCGACGTCGGCCGGGACCGATGCGAGATGGACCTTGATCTGCTCGTCGTCGCCCTCGCCCTCACCCGTGAGGTTGTCACCGGTGTGCTCGACGGAGCCGTCGGCGCTCTTGAGGTTGTTGAAGAAGACGAAGTTGCCGTCGGTGGCGACCTTGCCCTCGGCGTTGGTCAGCAGGGCGCTGGCGTCGAGGTCGAAGTCGGTGCCAGTGGTGGTCCTGACGTCCCAGCCCAGGCCCACGGTGACCGCGGTCAGGTTGGGCGCGGCCTTGGTCAGCGAGACGTTGCCGCCCTTGCTGAGGCTGACTCCCACGAGTCCCTCCAGGTGTTGTCAGGGGCAGCGCCCCCGTCGTGCGTGTGGTGTCGAATCAACGAATGGATCCTAGTGACCGGTTCCCGGTCGAACAGCCTTTAGCGCAGGGATCCCCCGAAGAATCAGAGGGTGTCCAGCGCCTTGACGTAGTCGTTCAGGTCACGGGCGTCCGGCAGGCCGTTGACAATCGTCCAGCGGACCACGCCCTCCTTGTCGATGATGAAGGTTCCGCGCACCGCGCACCCCTTCTCCTCGTCGAAGACGCCGTACGCGCGCGAGGTCTCGCCGTGCGGCCAGAAGTCCGAGAGCAGCGGGTACTCCAGGCCCTCCTGCTCGGCGAAGACGCGCAGCGTGTGGATCGAGTCGTTGGAGACGGCGAGCAGCTGGGTGTCGTCGTTGACGAACGCCGGCAGCTCGTCACGGAGCGCGCACAGCTCGCCCGTGCACACGCCGGTGAAGGCGAACGGGTAGAAGAGGAGCACCACGTTCTTCTCGCCGCGGTATTCGGCGAGGCTCACGGTGCGGCCGTGGTTGTCCTTCAGCTCGAAATCCGGGGCCTTGGTGCCGACCTCGATCGCCATAACTGCATCCCTTCGACTCGGACCAATCTGGTCCACAGGCCTCTCACCCTACGCAGAAGGCCCCCGCCGACCTACGCCGGTGGGGGCCACGGGCCTGCTGCTGCGGCTCAGCGCTTCGACTTCGCCGCCTTGGGAGTCACCAGCCTGCTGCCGGTCCAGTCCTTGCCGGCGTTGATGCTCTTGGTCTGGGAGAGTCCCGCGGTCTGTGCGGCCTCGTTGATGTCGCTGGGTTCGACGTACCCGTCACGGCCGGTCTTGGGCGTCAACAGCCAGACGGCTCCGCCCTCCTCGATCAGACCGATGGCGTCAACCAGTGCGTCCGTAAGGTCGCCGTCCTCGTCCCGGAACCACAGCAACACGACGTCTGCGACGTCGTCGTAGTCCTCGTCGACGATTTCCTGGCCCGTCACGGCCTCGATGCCCTCACGGAGCTCCTGCTCGACGTCGTCGTCGTAGCCGATCTCCTGGACCACCTGTCCGGGCTCGAACCCCAGCCTTGCGGCTGGGCTGGTCCGCTCCTCCGCGTGGTCCGCGGTCGCGCTCACGGCTTGCCTCCTGATCGTTTTCGGAAAATGCTGCGGCCTCGCGCGTACGCGTGGCATTGGCCGTAGTCCACACGGGCGGGACGGATCGCGCAAGTACCCGGCCGTCCAGACCGCCGAAACGGTGACGTTTACGGCCGTCTCGACGCAACTCCAGGCACGCTCGACGCCCTCTCCTGATTCATGGGACACCATTCGGCCGTCTTTGCGGCATTCTGCCCCTTCAGTGTGCCAATTCGGAACCGAACAGCGAAACGAAACGCATTGACGGGTTGGACGTAAGGTTGCGATTTGACCGGACCCGGAACAGGGGTTCGGTCCGGATGTCTCGGAGAACGGGGGTTACCCCCCGGTAGAGGTGACGTTTGCCTTCCCGCGGTACACGATGGGAGGCGGTGCGACACCGAGCCAGACATCCCGTACGTCCCGTAGACGCAGAACGCAGAACCCACCGAACAGCGAAGGAATAGCGTGGCTTCCGGATCCGATCGCAACCCGATCATCATTGGCGGCCTTCCCAGCCAGGTCCCGGACTTCGATCCTGAAGAGACCCAGGAGTGGCTGGACTCCCTCGACGCCGCCGTCGACGAGCGGGGCCGGGAGCGCGCCCGCTACCTGATGCTCCGACTCATCGAGCGGGCCCGCGAGAAGCGCGTGGCCGTGCCCGAGATGCGCAGCACCGACTACATCAACACTATCGCCACCAAGGACGAGCCCTTCTTCCCCGGCAACGAGGAGATCGAGCGCAAGGTCCTCAACGCGACCCGCTGGAACGCCGCGGTGATGGTCTCCCGCGCGCAGCGCCCGGGCATCGGCGTCGGCGGTCACATCGCCACGTTCGCCTCCTCCGCCTCGCTCTACGACGTGGGCTTCAACCACTTCTTCCGCGGCAAGGACCAGGGCGACGGCGGCGACCAGATCTTCTTCCAGGGACACGCCTCCCCCGGCATCTACGCCCGCGCCTTCCTGCTCGACCGCCTCAGCGAGGACCGGCTCGACGCCTTCCGCCAGGAGAAGTCCAAGGCCCCCAACGGTCTGTCCAGCTACCCGCACCCGCGGCTGATGCCGGACTTCTGGGAGTTCCCGACCGTCTCCATGGGCCTTGGCCCCATCAGCGCGATCTACCAGGCGCGGATGAACCGCTACATGGAGGCGCGCGGCATCGCCGACACCTCCCAGTCGCATGTCTGGGCCTACCTCGGCGACGGCGAGATGGACGAGCCCGAGTCGCTCGGACAGCTCTCCATCGCCGCCCGCGAGGGCCTGGACAACCTGACCTTCGTCGTCAACTGCAACCTGCAGCGCCTCGACGGCCCGGTGCGCGGCAACGGCAAGATCATCCAGGAGCTGGAGTCGCAGTTCCGCGGCGCCGGCTGGAATGTCATCAAGCTGGTCTGGGACCACACCTGGGACCCGCTGCTCGCGCAGGACCGCGACGGCGTGCTGGTCAACAAGCTGAACACCACGCCCGACGGCCAGTTCCAGACGTACGCCACCGAGACCGGCGCGTACATCCGCGAGCACTTCTTCGGCGACGACCTCCGGCTGCGCGCCATGGTCGAGAACATGACCGACGACCAGATCCTGCACCTGGGCCGTGGCGGCCACGACCACAAGAAGGTGTACGCGGCGTACGCGGCGGCCAAGGCCCACAAGGGCCAGCCGACCGTGATCCTCGCCCAGACCGTCAAGGGCTGGACGCTCGGCCCGAACTTCGAGGGCCGCAACGCGACCCACCAGATGAAGAAGCTGACGGTCGACGACCTCAAGCGCTTCCGGGACCGGCTGCACATCCCCATCTCCGACAAGCAGCTCGAGGACGGCCTGCCGCCGTACTACCACCCGGGCCGCGACTCGGAGGAGATCCAGTACATGCACGACCGCCGCAAGGCGCTGGGCGGGTATGTCCCGACCCGTGTCGTGCGGTCCAAGCCGCTGGCCCTGCCCGAGGACAAGACGTACGCCGCGGTCAAGAAGGGCTCCGGGCAGCAGTCGATCGCCACCACCATGGCGTTCGTACGGCTGCTCAAGGACCTGATGCGGGACAAGGAGATCGGCAGGCGCTTCGTGCTGATCGCGCCGGACGAGTACCGCACCTTCGGAATGGACTCGTTCTTCCCGACCGCCAAGATCTACAACCCGCTGGGCCAGCAGTACGAATCGGTGGACCGCGAGCTGCTGCTCGCGTACAAGGAGTCGCCGACCGGGCAGCTGCTGCACGACGGCATCTCCGAGGCGGGTTGCACGGCATCGCTGATCGCGGCCGGTTCTGCGTACGCCACGCACGGCGAGCCGCTGATCCCGGTGTACGTCTTCTACTCGATGTTCGGTTTCCAGCGCACCGGCGACCAGTTCTGGCAGATGGCCGACCAGCTCGCACGCGGCTTTGTGCTGGGTGCGACCGCGGGACGCACGACCCTGACCGGTGAGGGGCTGCAGCACGCGGACGGCCACTCGCAGCTGCTCGCCTCGACGAACCCGGGCTGTGTCGCGTACGACCCGGCCTTCGGCTTCGAGATCGCGCACATCGTCCAGGACGGTCTGCGCAGGATGTACGGCCAGGCCCCCGAAGACAACGAGGACATCTTCTACTACCTCACCGTCTACAACGAGCCGATCCAGCACCCGGCCGAGCCGGCCGACGTGGACGCCGAGGGCATCCTCAAGGGCATCTACCGCTTCAAGGCGGGCGAGGCCGGCGCGATCCCCGCGCAGATCATGGCGTCCGGTGTGGCCGTGCCGTGGGCGGTCGAGGCGCAGCGGATCCTCGCCGAGGAGTGGAATGTGCGCGCCGATGTGTGGTCGGCGACGTCCTGGAACGAGCTGCGCCGCGAGGCCGTCGACGTCGACCGGCACAACCTCCTCCACCCGGAGGAGGAGCAGCGCGTGCCGTATGTGACGCAGAAGCTGTCCGGCTCCGAGGGGCCGTTTGTGGCCGTCTCCGACTGGATGCGGTCGGTTCCGGACCAGATCTCGCGCTGGGTGCCGGGCACGTACACCTCGCTGGGCGCGGACGGCTTCGGCTTCGCCGACACGCGTGGCGCCGCCCGTCGCTACTTCCACATCGACGCGCAGTCCATCGTGCTCGCGGTGCTCACGGAGCTGGCGCGGGAGGGCAAGGTCGACCGCTTGGTGCTGAAGCAGGCGGTGGACCGCTACCAGCTGCTGGACGTGGCTGGGCAGCTTGTCCACGGCGAGCCCCCCAAGGCGCGTCACCAGACCGCGGCGCTGCTCCGCGGCCCCGCTCAGATCACTGGCC
>NZ_JBSFMS010000144.1:0-18068 GCF_053599675.1 Streptomyces sp. NPDC000880
GTACTGCAGGGGGGACCCTGTGGGAGAGTAGGACGCCGCCGAACAATCTTTGTGGGAGAGCCCCGCACCATTTTGGTGCGGGGCTTTTCTGCGTTTAGGGTCCAAGTCATGCGCTACGACCTTGTGATCTTCGACAACGACGGTGTGCTCGTCGACAGCGAGCCCATCTCCAACACCATCCTGGCCGGCTACCTCACCGAGCTCGGGCACCCCACCTCGTACGAAGAGTCCATTCGTGACTACATGGGGGCCGCTGTGCACCGGGTGCACGATCTGGTGAAGGAGCGGACCGGGCAGCCGTTGCCCGTGGACTTCGACGACACTCTGCATGCTCGCGTCTTCGCCGCCTTCGAGCGGGAGTTGGTCGCCGTGGACGGCGTGACGGACGTACTGGAGAAGCTGGCCGCGGACGGGGTGTCGTACTGTGTCGCGTCGTCCGGGAGTCATGCGCGGATCCGGGTCGGGCACCGAAAGACCGGTCTTGATCGGTGGTTCGAGGACGGGACGGTCTTCAGTGCGCAGGATGTGGGGCGGGGCAAGCCGGCGCCGGATCTGTTTCTGCATGCTGCCGAGCGCATGGGCGTCGTACCGGAGCGGTGTGTGGTTGTGGAGGACAGTCCCCTCGGGGTGGCGGCGGCCAGGGCGGCCGGGATGGATGTGTACGGGTTCACGGCGATGACGGCGGCCGGGAAGCTGGACGGGGCCAAGGGGTACTTCGGGGCGATGGCGGAGTTGCCCGCATTGCTTGCGTGATCTATCTACCCATGGGTATTTGAGCGCCCTACGCTGTGCGGCCATGACAGATGCGCGGTTGCGGCATGGTCGGGCCACCTTGGCGTTGAGCTTCTTCGCGCAGGGAGTGGCCTTCGCGCTGCTCGTGACGCGTATCCCCGCCATCCAGGAGCGGTACGGGATATCCGACGGGCTGCTGCCCGCGTTTCTGGCGGCCGTGCCCGTACTCGCCGGGGTGGCGAGTGTGGTCACCGAGCGGCTGGTGAGGCGGGTCGCGCCGAGCCTCGTCCTGCGGTGGTCCCAGCCGCTCGTGGTGCTGGCGCTGCTCGGGGTCGCGGCCGGGAGTGAAATATGGCAAGTGGCGCTCGCGCTGGGCGTATTCGGGCTGGCGGTGGGGGCGCTGGATGCGTCCATGAACATGCTCGGGGTGAGCCTGCAGCGGGCGTACGGGCGGAGCATCATGCTCGGCTTCCATGCGGCGTACAGCCTGGGTGGGATCGCCGGGGCCTCGCTCGCGTGGGTCGGGGCGCACTGGGACCTGTCGCTGCTCGTGTCGTATCTGCCGGTGGCCGGCGTGCTGTTGCCGGCGGCGCTGGTCGGGAGCCGGTGGTACGCGGACGGGGAGCGAGGTGGGGAAGCGGCGCGGGAAGGGGCCCCGGAGGGGCAGGGGGTTGCCTTCAAGCTGTTGCTGCCGCTGTGTCTGGTCATGACCTTCGCGTACATCGGGGACTCGACCGTCTCGAATTGGAGCGCGAAGTATCTGCAGGACGTGCTGGGGAGCTCGGAGGAGCTCGCGACCGTCCCGTACAACGCCTATATGGTCACGACGCTGCTCGGGCGGGCCGTCGGGGATCTTGGGGTGCGGCGGTTCGGGGCGGTGGCGGTTGTGCGGTGCGGGACCGTGCTCGCGGCGGCCGGGTTCGGCGTGGTGGCCGTGGCACCGGGGGCCTGGGTGGGGATTCTCGGGTTCACGATGCTGGGGCTCGGGCTGTGTGTGATCGTGCCGCAGACGTTCGCGGCGGCGGGGCGGCGGGCTGTGGAGAGCGGCGGTCCCGGGGCGAGTGATGCGGCAGTTGCGCGGCTGAATATCTTCAACTATGTGGGGTTTCTGATCGGTTCGCCGTTGGTGGGGGCGCTCGGGGATGCGTGGAGCTATCGCTGGGCGATGGTCGTGCCGATGGTGTTGGTGCTGGTGACGTTGCGGTATGCCGGGTCGTTCAGTGTTGAACCGGCCGGATACGGTGTCGGGCATGAGCGGCCGCGGGTTGTTGATGTGGGACGAGGCGGTAACGAAGTATGACTTCGGGAACGGCCATCCGATGGATCCGGTGCGGCTTGCGCTGACCATGGAGTTGGTGCGGGCGTACGGGCTTGATCGTGCGGTGGATGTGGTGGCCGCGAAGCCGGCCGGGGACTCGACGCTCCGGCTCGTACACCGCGAGGACTACGTGGCGGCGGTGCGGGCGGCGTCGGTGGATCCGCGGGCGGCGGACCAGGCGTACGGGCTGGGGACGCTTGACGACCCGGCGTTCGTGGGGATGCATGAGGCGTCGGCGCTGATCGCGGGGCAGTCGGTGGGGGCGGCGGAGGCGGTGTGGCGCGGGGAGGCGCCGCATGCGGTGAACTTCGCGGGCGGGCTGCATCATGCGATGCCGGGTTCGGCGTCAGGGTTCTGCATCTACAACGACGCGTCGCTGGCCATTGCCCGGCTGCTGGAGCTGGGGGCGGAGCGGGTCGCGTATGTGGATGTCGATGTGCATCACGGCGATGGGGTGCAGGCGACGTTCTGGGACGACCCGCGGGTGCTGACGGTGTCGCTGCACGAGCATCCGCGAACGCTCTTCCCGGGGACGGGATGGCCGGAGGAGACGGGGGCGCCGGGAGCGAGTGAGGGCAGCGCGGTGAATCTGGCGCTGCCGGCGGGGACTGGGGACGAGGGGTGGCTGCGGGCGTTTCACGCGGTGGTGCCGGAGTTGTTGGCGGACTTCCGGCCGCAGGTGCTGGTGACGCAACACGGGGCCGATACGCACTTCGAGGATCCGCTGGCACATTTGGCGGTGTCGTTGGATGCGCAGCGGACGGTGCAGGCCTCTTGTCACTCGTTGGCGCATGAGTACGCGGACGGGGGGCGCTGGGTTGCCCTGGGGGGCGGCGGGTACGCGGTGGTGGATGTGGTGCCGCGGTCGTGGACGCACTTGGTGGGGATCGCGGGGCATGCGCCGGTGGAGCCGGAGTCGGTCATTCCGTCGTCGTGGCGGGATGAGGTGTATGCGCGGACGCGGGGGGTCGCGCCCGGGCGGATGACGGATGGGCGGGAGCCGGTGTGGCGGGGGTGGGAGGAGGGGTACGACCCGGCGGATCGGGTTGATCAGGCGGTGTTGGCTACGCGGCGGGCGGTGTTTCCGTTGCGGGGGTTGTTGGCGTAGGGGGTGCGGGGCGGGGGTCCGCGGGGCGGGTCCTGGGTGCCGGCGTTTGCGCGGTGCGGGCGTTCGCGGTGGGGGCGGGTGCCGCTGCGCGGGGCGTTTCCCCACCCCGCCCCTTCCCGAACAGGGGCTCCGCCCCGGACCCCGGGTGTTGACCCCACCCGCCCGCCCTTGAGATGTGGGGGTACCGGGTATCCCGACCCCCTGACGGTGCGCGGCTGCTTCGCGCCGCGGGCACACCGCCCCGGTACCCAGGACATTCGCCCCCTCCCGCTGCCCACCCAGCCCCGTTACGCCAACTGTGCGGCGTATCTCGCCTTTTGGCCCGCCCGGTCACAGCCGTGCGGGACCATCAGCAGCGTGTTGAGTACCGGAGCGTTGCGTGCGCATCTCCTGGCTGCTCGGTTGGCCGGGCCCGTGGCCACGTCGCGGGAGGAGAGTCTGCGCAGTTATCGGCTCTTCGCCGCCAGGGATCCCCGCGTCACGCTCGGGCTCGATCCCGAATGGGACTGGGGCGAGCGGGATCTGATCGCGCTGATGGCCGACAAGTGCGGGGTTTCGGACGACCCCCACCACACCGGCGGGCCCGATGTCATTGACCCGGAGCGGACGTTGAGCGGGCTCGTTGCGTTTGCCGAGCGGCTTGGGGAGGTGGCCGCGCGGCGCGGTGCCGTGCTGTTCGGGACCGGGCATCCGCATCGCCTGCTCGAGTTCTACGCCGGGCTGGCAGACGCTTTGTCGGCGGCAGGGTGCCTCGTACTCACACCCGCGCAGGGGCGATGTGTCGACATAACGACCCGGTTCGGCGTACGCACGTACAACCTCGAATACGCACGAGGAGTTGCGCTGGTGCGGGAACCCGGCGCACGGGGGACCGGTGGTGGGGCCGGCGCCCACACCCACTCACCGCTGCCGGTTCGGGCCGCGCTGGAGAGCGTCGCGGAGTGCGGCGGGCCGCTGCCCGAGCTGGTCGTCGGAGACCATGGCTGGGTCTGCGGGGCAGGTCAGCTGGGGATTGAGGCCATCGGCCTGGCCGATACGGACGATCCCGCGCTGTTCGTCGGTGAGGCCGAGGGGCAGGTGTCCGTAGTCGTTCCGCTTGATGACGCTGTGCGGTCTGATTACTACCGGCCGCTTACTCGCTATGTACTCAATCGAGCGTGTCTGTCACAGTAGGCGGCCGATGGTTACTCCTCTTCCCCACTCGCATCACCCGCCCCTAGTCTGGGGAGTGAGCGCACAGCGACGAAGAGTCACCGGAGGGGAAGCCGGTGTGCGTCGTGTGCGGAAGGTACAGGTGGGTCATGGCTGCTGCCAGCGAGAGGCCTCTCAACGAGGTCAAGTTCCTTACCGTGGCGGAAGTTGCCTCGGTCATGCGAGTGTCGAAGATGACCGTGTACCGCTTGGTGCACAGCGGTCATCTGCCGGCGATCCGGGTGGGCAGGTCCTTCCGGGTTCCGGAGCAAGCAGTTCACGAGTACCTCCGCGAATCCTTCGTGGGGGTGGAATCCGCGTAGCCGGAGCCGGTCGTTTCCCCTCGGATTACGTCCCTCACTCGGCGGCAGGTAGGCTAGGCCGACGTAGGTCGTGTGGGCCCAGACGCCCCGCACCGAGTGAAGAGAAGTGAGCGAGGGTAGTCGTGGGCTCTGTTATCAAGAAGCGGCGCAAGCGGATGGCGAAGAAGAAGCACCGCAAGCTGCTCAAGCGCACCCGCGTTCAGCGTCGTAACAAGAAGTAAGCGACAGGCTGTACGTGTCGCCGCGGCCCTTCCACCAGCCCGGTGGGTGGGCCGCGGTGGGTTGTAGCGACATATTTTGCCTCCATTTCCGCGACGCCGGCGAAAGTGCGTCGCGCGGTCATCACAGCGCAACACCGAACCGCTACGGTGACGCGTAAAGGTGGACCTAGGCGGACCTATGGGAAGGCGCTGGTCTTGGGGAAGGTCGTGCTCGTCACCGGAGTGGCCCGGCAGCTCGGAGGCCGTCTCGTACGGCGCATCCAGCGGGATCCCGAGGTGGACCGGGTGATCGGCGTCGACGCGGTGGGGCCCCAGCATCATCTGGGCGGGGCCGACTTCGTCCGCGCGGACATCCGCCAGCCCGCGATAGCGCGGGTACTGGCCGAGTATGCCGTCGACACCGTCGTGCACATGGACGTCACGGGAACGCCGCTCGGCGCCGGCGGCCGTACGACGGTCAAGGAGACCAATGTCATCGGCACCATGCAACTGCTCGGCGCCTGCCAGAAGTCGCCGACCGTCAAGCGGCTGGTGATCAAGTCCAGTACGAGCGTGTACGGATCCGCGCCCCGCGACCCCGCAGTCTTCACCGAGACCACCCCGCCCAAGTCCCTGCCGAGCGGCGGCTTCGCGAAGGACGCGGTGGAGGTCGAGGGGTACGTACGCGGCTTCGCCCGGCGGCGGCCCGACGTCGCGGTGTGCGTGCTGCGCTTCGCGAACATTCTCGGTCCCTGCGCGGACTCCCCGCTTGCCGAGTTCTTCTCGCTGCCCGTCATGCCGACCGTCTTCGGCTACGACCCGCGGCTGCAGTTCGTCCATGAGGATGACGTGATCGACGTGCTGCGGATCGCCCTGCACGAGCCGCGGCGCGGGACGCTCAACAGCGGCACGTTCAATGTCGCGGGCGATGGCGTGCTGCTGCTCTCGCAGTGCTCACGGCGGCTGGGGCGGCCGACGATGCCGGTGCTGTTGCCCGCCGTCACCTGGGTCGGCTCCGCGCTGCGTACGGTCGGCATCACGGACTTCTCGCCCGAGCAGATCCGGCTGCTCACGCATGGCCGGGTGGTGAGCACATCGCAGATGCGCGAGACACTGGGCTTCGACCCGAAGTACACGACCGCGGAGACCTTCGCGGACTTCGCCCGCAGCCGGGGTCCGGGGCTGCTGCCACCGGAGAACCTCGCGAGGGCGGTGGACCAGGTGGCGGCGGCGCTGCCGTTCGCGGGCGGTGCGCGTTCGCGTACGACAACCAGGCATATGGCTGACACCTCCCAGACCACCCAGACCACCAAGACGACTCAGAGCGACGCCGAATAAGGAGCGCAGCCAACGATGGCGGACGCCAAGGTCATTCCGTTCGACGACGACCGTTCGCGCGGCAGCGCGCAGCGATCGGCGCGGCGGCGCCCTGCGGGGGGCGGCCACCGGAAGGCCGAGCCCGCGGCGGTACGCGAGGTTGCGGTCAGCCCCGTGCCTGCGCAGGGGGTGGTGCGGGCCGCCGAATCGATCGGCCAGGAACCCCCGGCGGGCCAGGAGCGGGTGGACGGGAGCGCCGGCTGGGAGCGGCGGATCGCGGGCGGTCTCGCGTTCCTGCGCCGGCGGGTCACCGGTGACTATGAGGTCGACGAGTTCGGTTACGACAAGCAGCTCACCGACCAGGTCCTGATGTCGATGGTCCGGCCGCTGTACGAGAAGTACTTCCGGGTCGAAGTGAAGGGCATCGAGAACATCCCGTCCGACGGCGGGGCGCTGGTGGTGTCCAACCACTCGGGGACGCTGCCGCTGGACGGGCTGATGATGCAGGTCGCCGTCCACGACAACCATCCGGCGGGCCGTCATCTACGGCTGCTCGCCGCGGACTTGGTCTTCATGCTGCCGGTGGTCAACGAGCTGGCCCGCAAGGCCGGTCACACCCTGGCGTGCACGGAGGACGCGGAACGTCTGCTGCAGCGCGGCGAGGTCGTCGGGGTGATGCCGGAGGGCTTCAAGGGCATCGGCAAGCCGTTCAGCGAGCGCTACAAGCTTCAGCGGTTCGGGCGCGGCGGCTTTGTGTCCACGGCGCTACGAGCGGGGGCGCCGATTGTGCCGTGCTCGATCGTCGGAGCGGAGGAGATCTACCCGATGATCGGCAACGCGAAGACGCTCGCGCGGCTGCTGGGCTTCCCGTACTTCCCGATCACGCCGACGTTCCCGTGGCTTGGGCCGCTGGGCGCGGTGCCGCTGCCGACGAAGTGGACGATCCAGTTCGGCGAGCCGATCCCGACGGACGGGTATCCGCCGGAGGCGGCGGAGGATCCGATGCTGATGTTCAACCTGACGGATCAGGTGCGGGAGCAGATCCAGCACACTCTGTACAAGTTGCTGGTGCAGCGCCGGTCGGTGTTCTTCTGACGGTACGGGTCGCGGGGCCGCGGTGCGGTGCCCGACGGACGGAGCCCGGCGCAGCCGCCCAAGCCCGCGAAGCGGTGCGAGGGCGGCGGGCAAGAGGGGCCAAGTTGCTGGGCGCAGCGCCGGTCGGTGTTCTTCTGAGACATGGGTGAGGGCGGCTGCTCTTTTCGGGAGCAGCCGCCCTCACCCGTACACCCGCACCGACCTACTGCTCGTCCTCGCTGTCGAAGCCAAGACCCGGCAGGATCCCCGGCAGCAGCGGCGGGATCGTGACATCCGGCTGCGGCGGCGTGGAGTTCTTGCCGGACGGGTACGGTGACGCGCCGTTCGCCGGGGGGTCGAACAGGCCGCCCGTGTTCCCGCCGAGCAGGCCCTCGTCCGCCGTGGTGCCCGAACCGGACGGCCGCGGCCGTCCGGCCTCGCCGGGGCTGCCATCGCCGGTGCCGGGTGCGGACGGTGTCGTAAACCCAGGGCCCGAGGTCCGGCTGGAGTCCTGTGTGGCCGAGCCGGGCTGCTGGGAGCCGCGGCCCTTCTCCGGGGGCCGGGGCAGCAGCGACTCCAGCGGGCCGACCTCCTGGTCTATGGCGTCGAAGACGGAGTTCACCTCGTCGCCGACGTCGGTCAGCTGGACCGGCAGCCGGTCGCGGAGCCCGTTCCACGCGTCGCGGTGGGACCGGGAGAACGAATTGAGCGTCGCCATCGGGCCGAGCGAGCCGTCTCGTTCGTACGCCGCGCTCAGCAGGCGGTGTCCCTCGCTGGCGTCGTGCCGCATGCCGTTGAGCGCGCGGCGGACCTCGCCGAGGGACTCGTGGTCCATGTTGCCCGCCCGGCCGCGCTCCATGAGGCGGCGGGCCTCGCTGAGGCGGTTGGATGCCTGGTCGAGGTAGAGCCCGCCGCGGTCGGAGTCGTCGTCCGCCATGCCGAGCTTGAAATCTTCCATGCCACGCTTCAGCCCGTACAGCGAGTCACCTGGCAGGGCGTCGGAACTGGCGGCAGCCACTCCGCTGAAGGCACCCGCGGCGACGCCGACCGTGAGACCGCCGGCGGCGATCCCCTTCGACCAGCGCGAGCGTGGGCGCAATTTCCGGAGCGGGGAGGCCCGATGGGCGCCTCGGCCGGTGGTCCGCTGCCCGGGCACCGTAGAGCCCGCGGACGCACCTCCCGAGGCGAACATCTCTGCCATGGCAGCCACGAGCTGTGCTCGCTGCACCACTTTGACCTCGGGGTCCAGCTCCGGTTTCGGCAGCTCGCCGAGACCGTGCGCCAGAGCCAACAGCCGTCCGTGCTCGGTCGGTTCGACCGACTCGGCGGGCTGCTCGGCCGCCTGGTCTTCCAAGGCCTGGGCGAAGGCGTTCGCCCGCCGGTGCGCCGAAACATGTCCGATCACTGGCGGCACCTCCTCTCGTCATGACGATCGACTCCCCTGGGGGTCCAGAAGGTTGCACACCTTGAGCACATCCACCCGATCGAGTGAGTGGCTGCGGGCATGGCGTGACCACAGGGAGCCTGCATCCCGCACAACGAGCGTCGCGGCACTTGGGTTACGCGCGAAAGATGATCGGACCAGTGCGTCATCGAGGCGTCACCGATAGTGAGTTGAGGAGTCAGCGGGCGTCGTCGGGCAGGAGCCGGGCCAGGGTACGCACCGCCCGGTACTGGAGGGTCTTGATCGCGCCCTCGTTCTTGCCCATCACCCTGGCCGTCTCGGCGACCGAGAGGCCCTGCAGGAAGCGCAGAGTCACGCACTCCTGCTGCTGAGGGTTGAGCTTGCGGACCGCTTCCAGCAGCGCGGCGTTCGACAGGGATTCCAGGACGGAGTCTTCGGGGCTGCGCTCGACCTCGTTGGCGTCGAGCATTTCGCCGGTGGTCACTTCCAGCCGGAATCGGCTGGACTTGAAGTGGTCGGCCACAAGATTGCGGGCGATCGTGACCAGCCAGGCGCCGAAGTCGCGGCCCTGCCAGGTGAAGGTGGAGATACGGCGCAGGGCGCGCAGGAAGGTCTCGCTGGTGAGGTCCTCCGCCGTCGCCTTGCCGCCCACGCGGTAGTAGATGTAGCGGTAGACGGTGTCGCTGTACTGGTCGTAGAGACGGCCGAAAGCGTCGGCCTCGCCCGCCTGGGCGCGCTCGACCAGGTCCATCATGCGGGCGCTGTCGCTGTCGGCGCTGGGCCGGCGGGCGGTGGTCGAGGCGCCGGAGCTGCCCCGGCCGCCCCGTCTGCCGACGGCCGCACGGCCGTCGGCCAGGGCGTAGCAGGGGGCGGCAGGGCCGCTTACGGCAAGGCGGGGCGTGGCGAATGCGGGGACGGCGTACGCGGTGGGGACGAAGCCGCGCAAGTGGTCGAGGACCGTTGCGCGCAGCGTAGCCAGGCCCGAGGCGTCAACCCCGACGTGTGGGTACACGGGACTCCCAGAGGCAGAGCTTCCATCACGTGCAGTGCGGGATCATTCACCCGTCGTGATGACTGGTGGGATCCGTGATGCGTCTGAGGAGAATAACGCTTCGTACAGGCAGCACTACACCCAGTTGCCTAAATCGTCGTTTCCGTCGCTTCTCTTACGCCTCTGTGACGCATCAAGTAACACTTTGTGAGCGCTTGTTGATCGAATTGCGTCACGATCTGTCTTATCGCGCGGTTAGTTGTGCGCGCCCGGCGGCAACAGGACTGGCCGGGGGCCTGCCCGGGTAAGAGGCCCTGATTGGCCTCGGCGCGTCGTCCGCCCCGGCGTCGGTCGAGGGGTCAGCGGCGGCGGCGGTGCAGGGCGACCGCGGCGGCCGTCCCGCCCGCGATGGCGCCCACGCCGGCCGCGGCCGGGATGCCGACCTTGGCGGCCTTACGGCCGGTCCGGTAGTCACGCAGCCGCCATTCGAGCGCACGTGCGTGCTTGCGGAGCTTGGTGTCCGGGTTGATGGCGTACGGATGCCCCACCAGCGAAAGCATCGGGATGTCGTTGTGCGAGTCGCTGTACGCCGCGCAGCGGTTGAGGTCCAAGCCCTCGGCGGCGGCCAGCGCGCGCACGGCCTCGGCCTTGGCGGGGCCGTGCAGCGGCTCGCCCACCAGCTTGCCGGTGTACACCCCGTCCATCGACTCGGCGACGGTGCCCAGCGCACCGGTCAGGCCGAGGCGGCGGGCGATGATCGTCGCGGTCTCCACCGGAGCCGCGGTCACCAGCCAGACCTTCTGACCCGCGTCGAGGTGGGCCTGGGCGAGGGCGCGGGTGCCGGGCCAGATGCGGTCGGCCATGTACTCGTCGTAGATCTCCTCGCCGATACTCATCAGCTCGGAGACGCGGTGGCCCTTGACGATGGACAGGGCGGACTCGCGGACGTCCTGCATATGCTCCGGGTCCTCGACGCCGGCGAGCCGGAACCACGTCTGCTGCCAGGCGAACCGGGCCAGTTCGCGGCGCTGGAAGAACTTCCGCTTGTAAAGGCCGCGGCCGAAGTGGAAGATCGCGGCGCCCTGCATCACGGTGTTGTCGAGGTCGAAGAAGGCTGCGGCCCGGTCGTCCCCGGCGACGGGGAACTCCGGTTCGCCGGCCGGGGCAGTGCCGCCGAGCGCCTCAAGCGCCTCGAGTTGCTGCGACGACTTGCGCGCTGCCTCGGCTGCTGCCTCGCCTGCGAGCACGCTCCGCGCGGTGGCGGAGCGCCTACGGGGGGTGAGCCATCCCAGTGCGGCCATGTCGTGAGCATAGCCAGTCTGTTGGGCACTTCCCGACCCGCCGGGATGCCATGGCGTGAACTCTCAACGACCGGTCTGTTAAACGGGCGATTCAGGACGTACGGGACTGGGGGGCCGGACTGTGCGGGCATGGGCGGAGAATGGCTGCATGAGTCCTGTGTTGCGGCGTACGAAGAAGAAGGCCCGCGAGCGCGTGGTGACGCTGGTCGGGAAGCCGGGGTGTCACCTCTGTGACGACGCGCGGGCCGTGATCGAGGAGGTGTGCACCGAGACGGGGGCGTCCTGGGAGGAGAAGGACATCACTCAGGACGAAGCGCTGCACCGGGCGTACTGGGAGCAGATTCCGGTTGTCCTGGTCGACGGGGAGCAGCACACCTTCTGGCGTGTCGACGCCGGACGGCTGCGCCGCGCGCTGGGGGCGTAAACCGGAAGTTCGTCACCATCGTGGCTGTTCTGCTGGGATTTCTTCGGTGGGCCCGGCTCTACCGGGACGCGATGGGGACAGGGCACAGTGGGCTGTCTCGGGGGCGTATTCGTGAGGAGTGTGTAGGGCTTTGCGCCCGTCGGGTCTTGAACGGACCGGTGCGGTTCGTGGTTCCAGGATCGCGCGACCCAGTCGCGTGACCCCGGTCACTTTCCACGGACAAAACGGACACTATCTTTGTGCACGCGTTCACAAAGACATAGCCTGCATTCGACGGGGCGGTCCTTGGAAATACGACCGCCTGCAGCCTCGCTCATCCCGCAGGAGCACCGTGGCAACTGGCCGAAATCACCGACCGGCGACCCGTAGCCGAGGAATCCCCGAGGCCACCGTCGCCCGGCTTCCGCTGTACCTGCGCGCCCTGACCGCGCTGTCCGAGCGGTCCGTGCCCACGGTCTCGTCCGAGGAACTCGCGGCCGCGGCCGGGGTCAACTCCGCGAAGCTGCGCAAAGACTTCTCCTACCTCGGCTCCTACGGGACGCGGGGTGTCGGCTACGACGTGGAATACCTCGTCTACCAGATCTCCCGCGAGCTGGGCCTGACCCAGGACTGGCCGGTCGTCATCGTCGGCATCGGTAATCTCGGCGCCGCGCTCGCCAACTACGGCGGTTTCGCCTCGCGTGGCTTCCGGGTCGCCGCGCTCATCGACGCGGACCCCGCGATGGCCGGGAAGCCGGTCGCCGGGATTCCCGTCCAGCACACCGACGAGCTCGAAAAGATCATCAGCGACAACGGAGTGTCGATCGGCGTCATCTCGACGCCCGCCGGCGCGGCGCAGCAGGTGTGCGAACGTCTGATCGCAGCCGGCGTCACCTCCATCCTCAACTTCGCCCCCACCGTCCTCTCCGTGCCCGACGGCGTGGATGTGCGCAAGGTCGACCTCTCGATCGAGCTGCAGATCCTCGCCTTCCACGAGCAGCGGAAGGCCGGCGAGGAGGCCGAGGCCGCCGCAGGCCGGAAGGGACCGGACGGGGATATGCCCGCCGTGATGCCGGCATGAGCCTTCTGGTCGTCGGACTGAGCCACCGCAGTGCGCCGGTGAGCGTGCTGGAGCGGGCCTCGCTGTCCACGGACACGCAGATCAAGCTGCTCCAGGACACGCTGGCCGCGGAGCCTGCGGCGGAGGCGGCGGTGCTTGCCACGTGCAACCGCATCGAGCTGTACGCGGACGTGGACAAGTTCCACGCGGGTGTCGCCGAGCTGTCGACGCTGCTGGCGCAGCACAGCGGGGTCGGGCTCGAGGAGCTCACTCCGTATCTCTATGTGCACTACGAGGACCGGGCCGTCCACCACCTCTTCTCGGTGGCGTGCGGGCTCGACTCCATGGTCGTCGGCGAGGGGCAGATCCTCGGGCAGATCAAGGACGCGCTCGCGCTGGGGCAGGACTTGCACACGGCGGGCCGGCTGATCAACGACCTCTTCCAGCAGGCGCTGCGTGTCGGCAAGCGCGCGCACAGCGAGACCGGGATCGACCGGGCGGGGCAGTCGCTGGTCACGTTCGGCCTGGAGCAGCTGGCGGATGGCGCGGACGTCGAGGGCTGGGCCGCGGGCAAGCGGGTGCTGGTCATCGGCGCGGGCTCGATGTCCTCGCTGGCCGCGACGACGCTGGCGCGGCTGGGTGTGCGTGAACTTGTCATCGCCAACCGGACGCTGGAGCGCGCGGAGCGGCTGGCCTCGGTGCTGAACGAGCTGGGCGGGATGACGGTGCGCGCGGTGCCGATGGCCTCCGTTGCCGACGAGCTGACCCGTGCTGACGCGGCGGTGTCGTGCACGGGCGCGACAGGGCTGGTCCTGACGGCGGAATCGGTCGCGGCGGCACTCGCGGTCCCGTCCGCCCCCCGGGCGCGGGACGACCTGCGCGCCCCGGACGGCAGCCTGGTGGCACGCCTCGCGGCGATGGCGGCGCGGGATGGGCGTATCGCGGACCGCTCGGCGTCGTCCGGCGGCGCGGACACGGGTGCGGCGGGTGCGTTCGGCGGCACGGCCGCGGATGACTCGGCCGCGCAGGCCGGCCAGGCCGGGACTCCGGTCACCGGCGGCGTGACCGACTCGGCGGCCGGCGGCGCCTCGTCCGGCTTCGCCGGGCCGGACGCCCGGATCGCGGACAGGTCCGATGCGGGCCGCACCGACGCCGAGCGCGCCGGACTCGGCGGCGCGGCCTTCGGTGCCCCGTCCGGCTTCGCCGGGACCGTCGTCGGCGATGCCGGCGGCGAACCCCTTGGTGCCTGCCCCGTTGGGCTCGATGATGCGCTTGTGCAGCACGGGGCCTGGGTCGACAACGGGGACCGGGCCGCCCGCAGCGTCGTCGCAGCGGCCGATCGGGTGACCCGCACCGCCGACGTGCGGCTCGCGTTGCTCGATCTCGCCATGCCGCGGGACATCGACGGCGCCGTCCACCGGCTCGCCGGGGTGCGGCTCGTCGATATCGAGTCGCTTGCCGAGGCCTCCGCCGACGCCCCCATGGCCGCAGACGTGGACCAGGTGCGCGGCATAGTCTCCGACGAAGTCGCCGCCTTCGGCGCCGCCCAGCGTGCCGCGCACATCACGCCGACCGTTGTCGCCCTGCGCACCATGGCCGCCGATGTCGTCGCCGGTGAGGTCGCTCGGCTCGAAGGCCGTCTTCCCGGCCTGGACGACAAGGAGCGCGCCGAGATCACCCAGACCGTGCGCCGCGTCGTCGACAAGCTCCTGCACGCGCCCACCGTGCGGGTGAAGCAGCTCGCCAGCGAGCCCGGCGGCGCCGGGTACGCGGACGCGCTGCGGACACTCTTCGACCTCGACCCGGAGACGGTCGCCTCCGTCAGCCGGGCCGACATGAATGACGCCGATGTCAAGAACCGAGGGCGAGTATGACCGAGAGGGCCGAAAGGCCACTGAGGCTCGGGACCAGGCGCAGCGCGCTGGCCATGGCCCAGTCCGGGCAAGTGGCTCAGGCGGTGCGCCAGTTGACCGGCCGTGCCGTCGAGCTCGTCGAGATCACCACGTACGGAGACACCTCCCGTGAGAATCTCGCACAGATCGGCGGTACGGGGGTCTTCGTCACCGCACTGCGGGACGCTCTGCTGCGGGGTGACGTCGACTTCGCCGTTCACTCGCTGAAGGACCTGCCCACCGGGCAGCCCGTCGACCTGACGCTCGCGGCCGTGCCGCTGCGCGAGGACCCGCGGGACGCGCTGGTGGCCCGCGACGGCCTGACCTTCGCCGAGCTGCCGTCCGGCGCGCGCGTCGGCACCGGCTCGCCGCGCAGGATGGCGCAGCTCAACGCCTACGCCCGCAGCCACGGCATGGCCATAGAGACCGTGCCGATCCGCGGCAATGTCGACACCCGGATCGGATATGTACGCAGCGGGGAGCTGGACGCCGTGGTACTTGCCGCGGCCGGGCTCAACCGCCTTGGCAGGACCGACGAGGTCACCGACTTCCTGTCGGTCGACTTCGTCTTGCCCGCCCCCGGCCAGGGGGCCCTGGCGATCGAATGTGCCGCCGGCAACGCCGGGACGGATACAGACCTCGCCGCCGCACTCGCCGAGCTCGACGACCCTGACACCCGGGCCGCCGTGACCGCCGAGCGTTCCCTGCTCGCCGCCCTGGAGGCCGGCTGCTCCGCACCTGTGGGTGCGCTGGCCGACCTGCTGGCCGACGGACAGGTTGTCACTGAGATGCGCCTGCGCGGCGTCGTCGGCACGACCGACGGCTCGACGCTGGTGCAGCTGTCCACCACCGGTCCCGTACCCACGTCGCACGGCGACGCCATCGCGCTCGGTCGCGAACTCGCGTCCGAGATGCTCGCCAAGGGTGCGGCCGGTCTTATGGGGGAGCGAGCACTTTGAGCCCCACCGCCAATACATCCTCGACGTTCTCGGCACACGGGCACGTCACTTTCCTCGGCGCCGGACCCGGCGACCCCGGACTGCTGACACTGCGCGCCGTCGAGGCGCTCGCGCGCTCCGACGTACTGATCGCCGAGCCGCATGTGCTCGACGTGGTACGCAGCCATGCGCGAGCGGGGGTAAGCACGCCTGAACTGACGGTTGTTGACGAGGCATCAACAGCTGCCGGGATCCCCGTCCTCAGGGATGCGGCCAATCTTGTCATGGAGGCCGCGCGGGGCGGCAAGCGGGTCGTTCGTGCGGTGACCGGCGACCCGGGCCTGGACAGCGACGCAGGTCAGGAGATGCTCGCGTGCGCCGCGGAGGGGATTCCCTTCGAGGTCGTGCCGGGTGTCGCCACCGCGGTGGGCGTGCCGGCATACGCCGGTGTGCCGCTGCGCGACTCGCAGGGTACGGACGTCCGCTTTGTCGACGCCCGTACCGCGAGTGAGCGGTGCTGGACCGAGGTCGGCGCGAGCGACGGCACGGTCGTCGTCTCCACGACGCTGGAGACGGTCGCCGCGGCGGCGGGCGAGCTGGTGGCCGCGGGCCGTAAGCCGGACACCCCGCTGACCGTCACCGTCGCCGGTACGACGACGCGCCAGCGGACGTGGACCGCGACGCTGGGCACGATCGCGCAGACGCTGAAGCAGGCGAAGGTGCTGCCGTCCCCGGATGGCCACCAGTCCGTCATAGCCGTGGTCGGTGAGCGCAGTGCCGCTGCCCAGCGCGACCAGCTCGCGTGGTTCGAGTCCAAGCCGCTGTTCGGCTGGAAGGTGCTCGTACCGCGGACCAAGGAGCAGGCGGCTTCGCTCTCCGACCAGCTGCGTTCGTACGGCGCCGTGCCGCACGAGGTGCCGACCATCGCCGTCGAACCTCCGCGCACGCCGCAGCAGATGGAGCGCGCGGTCAAGGGCCTGGTGACGGGCCGCTACGAGTGGATCGCTTTCACGAGCGTGAACGCCGTGAAGGCGGTGCGGGAGAAGTTCGAGGAGTACGGGCTCGACGCCCGTGCTTTCGCGGGGATCAAGGTCGCCGCGGTGGGGGAGCAGACCGCTGCCGCGCTGGTCGACTTCGGCGTCAAGCCGGACCTGGTGCCGAGCGGGGAGCAGTCCGCGGCGGGGCTGCTTGAGGACTGGCCGCCGTACGACCCGGTCTTCGACCCGATCGACCGGGTGTTCCTGCCGCGCGCCGATATCGCCACGGAGACGCTGGTCGCCGGGCTGATCGAGCTCGGGTGGGAGGTCGACGACGTCACCGCGTACCGGACGGTGCGGGCGTCGCCGCCGCCGGCGGACACGCGTGAGGCGATCAAGGGCGGTGGCTTCGACGCGGTGCTGTTCACGTCGTCGAGCACCGTGCGGAATCTCGTCGGCATCGCCGGCAAGCCGCACAACGTGACCGTCATCGCGTGTATCGGTCCCGCGACCGCGAAGACCGCGGAGGAGCACGGCCTGCGAGTGGATGTGCTGTCGCCGGAGCCGTCGGTGCACAAGCTGGCGGAGGCGCTGGCGGAGTTCGGCGCGCAGCGGCGGGCGGCGGCGGTGGAGGCGGGGGAGCATGTGACGCGGCCGAGTGAGCGTCGGCCGGGGGGCCGGCGCAGACGCACGACGTAGTCCTGGCGGTGGGGGCGCGATGGGGTGCGGGGCGCCGCGGGCGCACCCGCACCGCGCCGACGGGCTGTCGGTACGTGCCCCCTCCCGACGGGCGTAGCGTTGCCGCTATGACTGCGTATGGATCCTTTCCCGGCGCGCGGCCGCGGCGGCTGCGCACGACCCCCGCGATGCGGCGGATGGTTGCGGAGACCCGGCTCCACCCCGCCGATCTGATCCTTCCCGCGTTCGTACGGGAAGGGATCAGCGAGCCCGTCGCCATCTCCGCGATGCCCGGCGTTGTGCAGCACACCCGCGACACCCTGCGTAAGGCCGCCGTCGAGGCGCGGGAGGCGGGCGTTGCCGGGATCATGCTCTTCGGGGTGCCGGAGGACGCGAAGAAGGACGCGGCCGGGACGGCCGGGACGGACCCGGACGGGATTCTCCAGGTCGCGATCCGGGACTTGAAGTCCGAGGTCGGGGACGAGCTCGTGATCATGTCCGATCTGTGTCTCGACGAGTACACGGACCATGGGCATTGCGGGGTGCTCGATGCCGAGGGGCGCGTCGACAACGACGCCACCCTTGAGCGGTACGCCGAGATGGCCCAGGTCCAGGCCGAGGCGGGCGCCCATGTCGTCGGGCCCAGCGGAATGATGGACGGCCAGGTCGGCGTCATCCGCGATGCGCTGGACACGATCGGCAAGGAGGACGTGGCGATTCTGGCTTACACGGCCAAGTACTCGTCCGCCTTCTACGGGCCGTTCCGGGAGGCCGTCGGCTCCTCGCTCCGCGGTGACCGCAAGACGTACCAGCAGGACCCGGCCAATGTCCGTGAGTCCCTGCGGGAGTTGGCGCTGGACCTGGAAGAGGGCGCCGACATGGTGATGGTCAAGCCGGCGGGCCCGTATCTGGATGTGCTGGCGAAGGTCGCGGACTCGGTGGACGTGCCGGTCGCCGCGTATCAGATCAGCGGTGAGTACGCGATGATCGAGGCCGCCGCCGAGAAGGGCTGGATCGACCGCGACAAGGCGATCCTGGAGACCCTGACCGGGATCCGGCGGGCCGGTGCGCAGATGATCCTCACGTACTGGGCGACCGAGGTCGCGCGCACGCTCTGAAGCACTGATGGTGTGGCTGCGGGCCGGGGGAACGATCTCCCC